>JBAZPO010000019.1 GCA_041648175.1 Desulfobaccales bacterium
TCCATAGAAGTAAAAATAGCTTCGGTTTTGTAGGATCGTACCTGCATGTGCGGCCACCATGAGGGCGGACACATAGGTCCGCCCCTACAAAAACAAAATTACCTGTATGAGCGCAACTTGGTATTAGCCGTCTGAAGAAGTTTTCCAGGTATTTTCCCCGCCGACTCAATCCACGAGAATCATTGAAGTTATAAGAATTCAACTGATTAATGACTATTCTGACTATGGAGAATGGTCGTTTCGGTTATTGGTTCTTATCCATCCCTTTTTTATCATTATGCATGTCCTGTGTGGAAATCATGTTTAGCAGCGCGGCCATCGGTTCCGGCACC
The DNA here is from genome assembly GCA_041648175.1 of Desulfobaccales bacterium. NCBI lineage: Bacteria > Pseudomonadati > Thermodesulfobacteriota > Desulfobaccia > Desulfobaccales > Desulfobaccales bacterium. The sequence continues at coordinate 333 of JBAZPO010000019.1, forward strand.
GGCCGCTTTATTGGCTTGGGGCGCCATGGCGCCTGGATCTGCGCCTTGGGGATGGTCATCTGCCTAATGGGCTGTCAGCCACGGGTAAATAGAGCGCCACCGTTGCCGCCGCCACTGGCGTCGGCGGCGCCGCTACCCCGGACGGTGCGCCCCACTTTTTATGTGACCATTAACCAGCTTAGTTTGCGGGCCTGTCCTGGTACAGATTGCCCCAAAACCTCCACCCTGGAATTCAATACAGAAGTGGAAAAGATGGGGGAGATCGGGGATTGGACGCAGGTCAAGGTAAAAAAGGATGGTACCATAGGGTATGTAGGCTCACGCTATCTCGCCCCGCAACTCGTGAAAGGTCAAAAACTCACCAAGAAAAAACTCAAGAAGGCAAAACATCCCAAAGCCACCCAGCCCCCTGTAGCGGCGGGGAAAGAAGGGGAAGCCGAGCCCAAGACGCAGGAACCTTTATCTCCACTCCCCCGGGTCATGTAGGAGGAGGCATGAGTCAACATCCTGGATTTGCAGGCTAAGATACATCTTGTTGGAAATTTGGGCTATCCTGCGCCTCACAAATAGCCGAAGCTATACACGCCACAAATGACCACGCCAGGTATTCAATTCATATCCGCAACTCTTTGAATTTCTAATAAATTTTGCTGGCGGCAAGATCTTCGCTGTATGTGCGGACCCAAAAAATAATGGCTTTTCGATATGGAGATCAGCGGCGTCTAGGGCATGAACAAAGAGGAACTGTTGGGCGCCATTAAAGAGGTGAAGAGCATCAAGGATTCCCCATCCATCAGATCTTTAGATAAAAGCTAATCTTTGTCCCTAGCCCTTTTTGGCTCCGGACTTCCAGTGCCCCCCCCAACATACGGATACGTTCGTCCATGGCGACCAGCCCCATTCCTTTTGAGGCCGATGGAGCGGCTAGTACTTGATCGGCATCGAAGCCCTTGCCGTTGTCTTCAATGCTGAAGCGTAAGCCCTTGTTCTCTTTGCGAATGGTCAAGTGGACCTGGGTGGCTTGGGCATACTTGACGATATTATTGAGTGATTCCTGAAAAATCCGGTAAATAAGGATTTGGGAATCCGAGGGGAACAAATGGTCGAGGTTGGTGATATCGCAAAAACACTCAATCCCATGGTTTCTCTGGAACTCCTCGCATAGATATTTCAGGGTGAGGCCCAGGCCAACATCCACCAGGATGGCAGGGGTGAGATCCTTGGAAATACGGCGCACAGTTTCAATGACTTCATCAATGTAGTCCATGCAATATTCGCAGTCTACCTGCAGGTCCTTCTGGTCCCCCCGCATTTTCTTCTTTATATACCCGATCTGCATCTTGAGCACATTGAGGGTCTGCCCCAGCTCATCATGCAATTCTCGGGAAAGCCGTCGGCGTTCCTGTTCATGGAGGGTTAAGAGCTGGGAAGACAGAAAGCGCAATTTTCTTTCCGATTCCCTCAAGGCCTTCTCCACCTGTTTGAGTTCCGTGATGTTTAAGACCGTGCCCACGAGGCCGCCCAGATTCCCGTCTGGTTTCAAAAAGGCCGCCTTATTAAAGAGGACATCCCGTTTGATGCCATCAGCGTAGATCACCGAACTCTCATAAGTCTGGGTGCCCTGGTGCTGGAATAATTCCTGGTCCGCCCTGGCATATCTTGCCGTCCAATCACTGGGCGCGATCTCATGAACATTTTTGCCTATTATCTGTTGTTTGGTTAATCCGAGGCATTTTTCCAGGGCGGAATTACACCCCATATAGCTTCCGTTGCTATCTTTGTAGAAGATGGGTGTGGGAATGGCGTCCAGGATAACCTGCAAAAAATAAAGCTGCTCCTGGAGATTTGCCTGGGCGATTTTTTGGTCAGTAATGTCCCGGATGGTTTCAATGGCCCCAACAATCTCACCCGCATCATCAAACAGCGGTGCGGCTTTAGCCCAGAGATAGGCGCCTCCGGGTTTGAGACTGGGTGTGTAGACCTCTGCCACCAAGGTGCCGTCTTCATTTTCTATGAAAGAGTAGCGGGCGTTTACGGCATGGTCTGGATTGAGAACCAGGTCGACTAAGATAGGCTGCTTGGTCCCATAAAAGGGGAGGGCGTATTCGTATTCCGCTTTTCCCACCACGTCACCGGCCTTAACGCCGGTCATGGTTTCAATGGCTTTATTCCAGGCCAGTACTTTTCCTTCCTCGTCTATGACAAAGGTGGCGTCGGGTAAAAAATTAATGATCTCCAAGAGACTGTGATGAACGACGACCATAAAACTCCCATATATTAGATAGTATATCTACAAATGTACAAGATTTATCGCCGAATGTCACTGCTTCAACTGGAGATGGAACTGGAGAGGGAGAAGGAGAAGGAAGGGAGCTGAAGTTTGGCTGCTTCAGCTCCCCTTACTACTATAAGCCGGGAAATATTTTGACGGAATTGACTGCCAGGTTGTAGAGGAAGCCCGGGAAGATGCCGATGAGGAGAACGCCGGCGGCGGTGACGGCCACCACGGCGGTCTGGGCCGGGGAGAAGCTTACGGGGCCCAAGTCGGCTTCGGCCGGCTTCATGTACATGAGCACGGTGATGCGCAGATAGTAGTAGACCGATACCAGGGAGTTCATGACGCCGATGATGGCCAGCCAGATGTACCCGGCCTTGATGGCCGCGGAGAAGATATAGAACTTGCCCACGAAGCCCGCGGTGGGGGGAATCCCCGCCAAGGCGAACATGAACAGGGCCATGGAAGCGGCCAGGACCGGGTGTTGTGCGGCCAAGCCGGAGTAGTCGTAGATGTTAAGGTAGCTATCTTTTTTCCTACCCACCAGGATCACCACGCCGAAGGCTCCCAGGTTCATCAGGGTATAGGCGAGCAGATAGTAGAGCAGGCTCACCGCGCCCAACTCGTTGGCGGCGACCAGGGCCACCAGCAGATAACCGGCGTGGGCGATGGAGGAGTAGGCCAGCATACGTTTGATATTGGTCTGGGCGATGGCGGTGATGTTACCGATGGTCATGGTCGCCACGGCCAGGACCCACAGGAGCATGGTCCAGTCAACCTGGAAGGCTCCGAAGGCCACGAAGAAGACCCGGGCAAACGCCGCGAACGCGGCGGCCTTGACGGCTACGGCCATGAACGCGGTCACGCACGTGGGCGCGCCTTCATAGACGTCCGGGGTCCACATGTGGAAGGGGGCCGAAGCCACCTTGAAGCCGAAGCCCACCAGCAACAGACCGATGCCCGCGAAAATCAAGGGATGGCTGGCGGTCTCCAGGGCCAGGCGCTGGGGCAGTTCGCTTAAGAACAGCGTGCCGCCCGCGGCGCCGTAGAGCATGGCCATACCGAAGAGCAGGAAGGCGCTGGAAAAGGACCCCAGGATGAGGTATTTCAGCGAAGCCTCGTTGGAGCGCACATCCTCACGGAAAAGGCCGGCCAGGACGTAGACCGCGATGGACATGACCTCCAAGCCCAGAAAGATCATGATGAGATGGGCGCCCGCGGCCATGAGCATCATGCCCATGGTGGCAAAGAGGATGAGGGCGTAGTACTCACCCAGATTCTTGCCGTAGTCTTCCAGGTACTGCCGGGAAATGAGGATCGTCAACGCCGCGCCCAGAAGAAAGATCATATAAAAGAAGCAAGAAAAGTTGTCCAAGTAGACCATGCCGGCGAAATCGGTGCCGGTTTTGCCCCAGAGACCGATGGTCTGCAAGGCGGCCACCACCAGGCCCACCAGAGCGAGCCAGGAAAAACAGGCCTTCTTCCCGCCTTTGGGGGAGAGAGCATCCAGCACCAGGATCAGGATGGCGGTCACGGTGAGGGTCAACCATGGCCCGATGCTGCTCAGTTGGAAGACGGGTATGGTGAGGTTCATTTCGCCTCCCCCTTAAACACTTGGAGTTGGGAAACCTGTGTGGATTTGGCCTTTGCCATCATAGCCACGAAGTTCTCCGTCGACGCCTTGGTCTTATCTAAAAAGGTACTGGGATAGACCCCGATCCAGATAATAAAGAGGATCAGGGGCGCAAAGATGGCGATCTCCCGCCAAGACAGGTCTTTCAGGTCCTTATTTTTCGGGTTTTCCACTTTGCCGAATATCACGCGCTGGAACATCCACAGCATGTAACAGGCCGCAAATATGACGCCGGTAGCGGCTATGGTGGCATACCACATGTTGGCCTTGAAGGCCCCCAGGAGGATGAGGAACTCACCCACGAAGCCGTTTAAGCCCGGCAACCCGATGGAGGACAGGGTCACGATCATAAATATGATGGCATAGATCGGCATGGGGGTGCAGATACCGCCGAACTCGGAGATCAGGCGGGTGTGGCGGCGTTCGTAAATCACGCCGACAATCAAGAAGAGGGCGCCTGTGGAGAGCCCGTGGTTGATCATCTGAATGATACCGCCCTGGACCCCCGGCATGTTGAAAGTGAACAGGCCCAGCATGACGAAGCCCAGATGGCTCACCGACGAGAAGGCGATCAAGCGCTTTAAGTCTTTCTGCACCATGGAGACCAGGGCGCCGTAGACGATGCCGATGACCGCTAGGATACTGAATAGGGGCACGAAGTAATGGGCCGCCTCGGGGAACAGCGGCATGTTGAAGCGCAGGAAGCCGTACGTTCCCATTTTCAAGAGCACTGCAGCCAGGATGACCGAACCTACGGTTGGGGCTTCGGTGTGCGCATCCGGCAACCAGGTATGGAAGGGGAACATGGGCACCTTGATGGCGAAGGCCAAACCGAAGGCCAAAAACATCCAGAACTGCATGTTAAAGGGCAGGCCAGCACCGTAGAGCTTGATCAGATCGAAGGTATAGGTGCCGGTGGTCTTGCCGTAGTGGAAGTAGAGGACCAAAATGGCCACCAACATCAGTAACGACCCGAACATGGTGAACAAAAAGAACTTGACGGCCGCATAGACCCGGCGGGCCGGATTGCCCCAGACGCCGATGAGCAGATACATGGGGATGAGCATCACTTCCCAGAAGACGTAGAACAGGAAGAGGTCTAAAGAGACGAAGACGCCGATCATGCCGCTCATCAAGGCCAGCAGGCACACCATGAATTCCTTGACCCGGACGTTGATGTCTTCCCAGGTGGCCAGTACGCAGAGCGGGGTCAGGAAGGTGGTGAGCATGATGAGCAAGAGTGAAAAGCCGTCTATCCCGACATAGTAACTGACGCCGTAGGCCGGCAGCCAATCGTAGTGCTCCACGAACTGCATGGCCGCAGTCTGGCTGTTGAAGTCAAACCAGAGGGGTAGGGAGACCAGAAACTCGACCACCGAAATAGCCATGGTGGCAACCTTCAGCGCCTTGTGGCGCTTCCGGTTTAAGATGACCAGGATCCCTATCCCCACGATGGGGAGGAAGACCAGAATGGAGAGGATTGGTAGTTGCATTGAGCCCCCCCTAACGCCCGATGAGGTAACCGGTGACGAGCACCACGCCGACTAAGATGGCCAGGGCATATTGTTGCACATACCCGGTCTCCAGCTTGCGGAGGTTGTTGCTCAGCCAACCGACGGTTGTGGCGCTGCCGTTGATTGCGCCGTCAATGACGTTTTCATCAACGCCGTGCCACAGGAACTCGGAGCCGTTCTTGAGGGGCTCCACCACTGTGGCGTCATAAATTTCGTCCATATAGTACTTGTGGTACACCAGGTCGTAGACGACCGGGATTTTCTCCACCACTTTCTCGGGCAGATCGAGCCGCTTCATGTAAAACTTGTAGGCCATGTAAATGCCGGACGCGGCCACCGCCATGGAGAAGATCATCATGGTGATTTCGAACCAGGCCGGGGCATGCACTTCATGCACCAGGGGAGTGATGGAGGGCGCCAAAAATTCCTTGAACTTATTGGCGCCTTCGATGATGGGGAAGCCCACCAGGCCGCCCACCACGCTCAAACCCGCCAAGGTCATCAGAGGCACCGTCATCAGCGACGGCGACTCATGAGGATGCACATGGTGATGATCGAACTTTTCCTCGCCGTGGAAGGTCATGAACACCGCGCGGAACATGTAGAACGCGGTGATGAAGGCCGCGACGGTGGCAATCCCCCAGAAGATATAGTGGCCGCTCACCAGGGAGTGGAAGAGGATTTCGTCCTTACTGAAGAACCCGGCAAAGGGGAATATGCCCGCAATGGCCAGGGTCGCCAGGAAGAAGGTCCAGTAAGTAATGGGCATATATTTTTTCAAGCCGCCCATTTTGCGCATGTCTTGTTCGCCGTGCATACCGTGGATGACGGAGCCGGAGCCCAAGAAGAGGAGAGCTTTAAAGAAGGCGTGGGTCATGAGGTGGAAGATGCCGGAGGTAAAGGCCCCCACGCCACAGGCCAGGAACATATACCCCAATTGGCTTACCGTCGAGTAAGCCAGGACGCGCTTGATGTCAAATTGGGTTATGCCGATGGTGGCGGCATAAATGGCGGTCAACGCCCCGACTCCCGCCACTACCGTTAAGGAGATGGGCGCCAGCACAAACAGGGTGCTGCACCGGGCTACCATGAAGACGCCGGCGGTGACCATGGTGGCCGCATGGATCAAGGCGGACACCGGGGTGGGACCTTCCATGGCGTCGGGCAGCCAGGTATATAAGGGAATCTGGGCCGATTTACCGGTGGCTCCCAGGAAGAGAAACAGGGTGATGGCGGTGAGGACGCCGGAGCCCATGGGGAACTTGGCGGCCAGGGGAAAGACTTCCTTGAAGTCCAAGGAGCCGAAGGTCCAGAAGATCAGGAAGACCCCCAGCAGGAACCCGAAGTCACCGATCCGGTTGACCACAAAGGCTTTCTTGCCCGCATCGGAAGCCGACTTTTTCTCATACCAGAACCCGATGAGCAGATAAGAGCAGAGTCCCACGCCTTCCCAGCCCACAAACATCAAGAGGAAGTTGTTGGCGCTCACCAGGGTGAGCATGGCGAAGACGAAGAGGTTAAGGTATGCGAAGTAACGATAAAAGCCCTCGTCATCCGCCATGTAGCCGATGGAGTAGATGTGGATCAGGGTGCTAACGCCTGAGACCACCAGCAGCATAATGAGGGAGAGAGGGTCGATAAGGTAGGCCACCGAGACCTTGAAGGGACCTGAGGAAATCCAGGTGTAGACTACCTTTTCTACCGAACGGGCATCCGCCGGGAGCTTCAAGAATTCCAGGAAGATCGCCACGGTGACCAGGAAACTCAGGCCCACAGCCGCAGACCCGATGGCACCCACCACTCCCTTGGGCAAACTCTTACCCACCAGGCCGTTAATGAGAAAGCCGATGAGGGGAAAGAGAGGTATCAGCCAAACATAATCCATCATGGGGTTCGCCTCACCACTTGAGGATGTTGAGATTATCTACGTAAACGGTGCCCTTGTTGCGGAAGATGGCGACGATCAGGGCCAAGCCCACTGCCACTTCCGCCGCAGCCACGGTCAGGACAAAGAATACGAACATCTGGCCATCCACCGCTTTGAAATAGTCGGCAAAGCCGATAAAGGCCAGATTGACGGAGTTGAGCATCATTTCAATGCTCATGAAGATGACCAGGGCGTTGCGCCGGATCAGGACCCCGATCACCCCCAGGGCAAACAGGGCCACGCTCAAGGCCAGGAAATAGGAGACAGGGACTACCATAAAAGCTCTCCGGTTTTTGTACGTATCACTTTAACTTGCTCTTAGCCAAGACTACGGCGCCCACGATGGCCACGAGGAGCAGGACGGAGGTGACCTCGAAGGGCAGTAGATAGTCAGTAAACAGGCTCCGGGCAATGGATTCGGTGTTGCCCAGGCCCGGGGCCATTTCCTTGCCTGCCGTCAACGCCGACCGATTTACGGCGTAAATCAGGATCAGCCCGGTGAAGCCGGCCAGAACAGTGCCCACCAGTTTCTGCCCGATAAAGGGAATCTTGGGGGAGTCTTCCGGCTGCCGGATATTCAGGAGCATGATGACAAACAGGAACAGCACCATGATGGCACCGGCGTAGACGATCACCTGAATGGCCGCGATGAACTCGGCGTGGGCCAACAGGTAGATGCCAGCCACCGCAAAGAAATTCACGATGAGCCAGAGGGCGCTCCGCAAGGGGTGCTTCTGAAAGACCACCAGACCGCCGGAAACCAGGGCCATGGCGCCCAGGATGAAAAAGAGAATCTGCATCCCTCGGGCCTCCTATTCCTGCCGCACCGCATGGGGTGTAAGGCTGCAAAAAATCATAGCCAATCCCCCAAGCGCAGTTGCGGCTTGCTCTGGGTTGCATGCTCGATGTCGAGAATGAGCACCTGTTTGTCGTATTGGGCCAGTTCGTACAGGTTATTCAACTTGATAGCGCCCTTGGGACAAGCCTCCTGGCAGAAACCGCAGAAGATGCAGCGCTGCAGGTCGATGGTGAAGGCTATGGGGTACTTCTCGTGTTCCGAGCCTTCGTCAGGGACAATGCCCTTGATGGCGCCAGAGGGGCAAACCACCATACACAGGGTGCAGGCCACGCACCGCCGGGTGCCGTCCTCGTTGATGGTAAGTTCCGGATGGCCCCGCCAACGGGGAGAGACCTGTCGTTTCTCTTCCGGATACTGCAGGGTAATGGGTTTGGAGAAGACCATTCGTAAGGTGGTCGCCAACCCTTTGAGCAAAGGAATAATCATGGATTAACCCTTGATAAATAAGATTACTGCCCCGGTGAGCATAATGTTCACCAGGCCCAGGGGTAACAGAACCTTCCAGCCCAACTGCATGAGCTGATCAAAACGGAACCGGGGAAAGGTGCCTCTTACCCAGATGAAGAAGAAGACCAGGGCAAAGGTTTTGCCCATAAACCAAATAACGGGGGGCAGCACCGGTCCCTGCCAGCCGCCTAAGAACAGGGTGACGGCCAGGGCCGAAGCCACGATAATGTGGATATATTCCCCCATCATGAACAGGGCCCACTTCATGGAGCTGTATTCGGTCTGGTAGCCGGCCACCAACTCGTTTTCGCACTCGATGAGGTCGAAGGGCGTCCGGCCGCATTCCGCCAGGGCCGCAATGATGAAGACCACAAAGCCCAGGGGCTGGTAAACCACGAAGGGGATGCACTTCTGGGCCTCGACGATCTTGACGGTACTTAAAGACCCGGCCAGCATGATCACGCCGACGACGGAAAGCCCCATGGCCAACTCGTAGCTGACCATCTGGGCGCAGAGACGAAGCGCGCCCAACAAGGAATACTTGTTGTTGGAGGCCCAGCCGCCGAGGATCGCGCCATACACCCCGAGAGATGCCACCGCGAAGATGTAGAGCAGGCCGATGTTGGTGTCGGCGATCACGCCCTGATTCAAGTGGGCCACGGTCAGGTCGATCTTGTAGCCGTAAAGGGTGATCTCCGGGGGCAGGATTTCGCCGGCGAAGGGGATGACCGCAAAGGGCAGGAGCGCTGCCCCGGCCGTGAGGACCGGCGCCAGGATAAACAGGACCTTGTTGGCTCCCGGCGGCGTGAAGTCCTCTTTGAACATGAGCTTGAGAACGTCAGCCAGAGGCTGAAACAAGCCCCAGGGGCCTACCCGGTTGGGGCCGTACCGCAGTTGGATGAAACCCAGGACCTTGCGTTCCAGGAGTACCGTGTAGGCTACGCAGGTAAGCAGGACCCCCATCACCACGGCGATCTTTAGGACGCTGATCAGTATTAAGAGGGGCAGATTCATATTCTCAACCCTTTTGGATGGTCACGCGCACCAGGTTGGAGTTTAAGGTTAAATCGTTGGCTGCCGGGGCGGCGAAATGCTCCGGCAGAAACACCACACCCGCAGGCATCTCGTTGGTCAGTTTTACCGGCACCGTGATTTCCCCGTGGGAGGAAATGACCTTGGCGGCGTCACCTGCGGCCAACCCCAGGCTTTGGGCGTCTTCGGGACTCATCTTCAAGAGCGCCGCTTTGGTGACGACCATGGTGCCGCAGGGGTGATGGGTGGTAAACGACCCGGAGTGCTGCAAGGATTTGCCGACGATCAGGGTGTAAGGCCGACGGCCGGGCAGGCTCAAGTCCACCTCGAAGGGCACGAAGGTGCCGCTCAAGCTCGCCTTGATCTTGGGACACGGCGTACTCAGCTTGGGTGCAACGCCTGCCCACAGGGGCATCTTCTTGGCCAATTCCTTGAAGATTTCCTTGGGGCTGGTGTACTTGAGGCCGGCAAACCCCATCCTGACTGCAACCTGGCTGATGATCTGCCAGTCGGGCCGCACGCCGTTCACGGGCAAGGCCTGGCTGATCAGACCCAACTGACCGGTGCTGCTGATAAAGGTCCCGTCCTGCTCGGCATGCACCGCCACCGGAAGGACCACCTGGGCCAGCTTGGCGGTCTCCGTCAGGAAGGCGTCTTGCACAACGATGAACGGCACCTTCTTCAGGAGCTTTTCCACCCGGCTCTTATGGGGAAGAGAGCGGAGCAGGTCGCCGCCCAAGAGGTACAAGGCTTTGGGAGCGGCGGGGTCGTCTTTCTCCAGGAGGTCCAGGACCTCTTCAAGGGTGGCGCCGGGCTCGTGACCTTCAACCGGAACATAGCCGGGACCCATGTCCGGCAGGACGCCCACTTCGCTGACGCCCCGGGAGTTGTTCTTCTCGGCTATGGGGTACAGAGCGGAACCGGGTGTTTCGGGTTTCCCCACCAGCAGGAACAGATCGGCCAGGGCCAGGGCGTTTTGTTGGCCCTTATCCTGGGCGAGCAGTTCGGTGCCGAAGATGATAGCCGGGGCCTGGGCCTGGGCCAACAGGGCCGCGACTTCTTTGAGGACGCTTTCCTCCACCCCGGTCTTGGTGGTGATTTCTTTGGGGGTGAGTTTGATGCTCTCTTTGAACTCGTCGAGGCCTTTGGCCTTTATGGCCGGGGACCAGTCGGGGTTATCCGCCAGGAAGAATTTTATCAGGCCGGCGATGAGAATGCGTTCGCTCCCGGGCTTATAGCGCAGAGACAGGCTGGCGTAGCGGTCGAACTTGGTCTTGCGGGGATTGGCCATTATTAGCCGGAAGTTCTCCCGCTCTTTGGCTTCCATGAGCTGCCAGCCCAGGGGCGGCATTTCCGGGGTGACGTCGGTGTCCACCACCAGGACCACGTCGGCCTTGGCGAGATCCTCCAGTTTCCCCAGGACAAAGGGGAAGCCGCTGCCGGTGGCCTCTTCCTTCACATCGAAGGTTGAGTTGAAGGGCGGCTTCAAAGCGCTGCTGACTTCGATTCCTTCGACGTTGGGCAGGCCAAAGACCTCGGATAAGGCCTTGATGGCCCGGACATAGTTATAACGGCCCGGGTTGTCCAGTTGGTTGGTGGCGAGGCCCTGCCGGAAGAATTTCTGGAAGGTAAAATTCGCTTCGTTGGTGGCCCGGGGCGAACCGACGCCGTAAACCGCCTTGGCGCCGCCGGCCTCCACCGTCTCTTTTAACTTGGCGGCCACCAAGTCCAGGGCTTCGTCCCAGGAGGCTTCCCTGAAGTTGCCGTTCTCCCGGATGAGCGGGGTCTTCAAACGGTCCGGCGCTTCCACCACCGGCCAGCCGAAGCGGCCCCGGCCGCAGAGCAGCACGCTGTCTTCATTCAAGACCCGCATGATCTTGCCGTCTTTGGTGTGTACCTGGTAGGTGCAGCCGCCGCCGCAGAAGGGGCAAGCGATCTCGGTTTTGGCAACTTCCCAGGACCGGGAGCGGTACTTGAACTGTTTGTTGATCAGGGCGCCAACCGGGCAGATGTCGATGCAGGAGCCGCAGAACTCGCAGTCCAGGGGCTGGGCGCCGCTGGCCAGTTCGGTGAAGTAGCCCCGCAGCGTGAAGTTGATAGCCATGGCCCCGACCCGGTCCCGGCAGATGCGCACGCAGCGGCCGCAGGTGACGCAGCGGTCGGGGTGGCGCTCAACCAGTTGGGAGACGTAGTCCGGATTGGGATCAAGTTTGACCGCGTCCAGGTCCACCGTGGGCACGCCCAGGGCATGGGTCAAATCCTGAAGCTCGCATTCCCCGCCCTTGTCGCAGATGGGGCATTCCAGGGCATGGTTGATAAGCACCAGCTTCATCAATTCCTGGCGCAAGGCCAAAAGCTTTGGCGAGTTGGTCACCACCTCCATGCCTTCGTTCACGGTGGTGGCGCAGGCCGGCAGAGGCCGTGGCGGCCCGGGCTTGATCTCCACCACGCAGATGCGGCAAGAGCCGATGGGTTTCAACGCCGGGTGATAGCAGAGGAAGGGGATGAAAATCCCGTTCTCTTTGGCCACTTCCAGAACGGTCTTACCCGGTTCTGCCTGGATGGCTCGGCCGTCGATGGTCAGATTTACCATAGTTCAATCCCGTGTTAACTGCGTTGGGCTTGAAGCTGTCAGCTTTCAGCTATCAGCATTCAGCTTTTAATGTAGGGTGGGCACGCCCATCCTTTGTTATATGTATTGGCGGGCAACTGCCCGCTTACAGTTGCCTAAGTGTCAAGCCTCTCTAGAGAGATTACCTTATAAATCGGGGACTTGAGCGGCCCGGTCTTATTGGCGTCGCAGGTCAGCTTTACTTTCCACCCCAGGCCCGTGCTCATCTTGGGGGACAACACTGCGGTGGCTCCGGTCGGCCCGATCACCTCGAACCTCTTTGCATCTTCAAGGGAAAGGCGAAACTGGATATTGGGGTGTTCATCCAGCCGCACTACATAAAAAATATCCTTCTTGTTGACGTCCAGCTCGGTCCCCTTGGCGATCTCCGTGATTTTGCCGGTAAAAGTCTTGGTGGCTTGAGCAAAAACAGCCCCCACACCGGCCATCAGGAGGACCAGCGTCAATCCCAGGACAATTTTACCGTTGCGGGTCGCCATAATTTACCCAAGTTTAAAGTGGCAAGCGGGACGCCCGCCCTACCTATCCACGTCCGCCAGGACGATGTCCATGGTGCCGATCATCGCGATCATATCCGACAGCAGTCTGCCCTGGCATAGCTTATCCAGGGAGGCCAGCACCACAAAGGAAGGGGTCCTGACCTTGATCCGGAAAGGCTTAGGCCCGCCGTCGCTGACGATGTAGAAGCCCATTTCGCCTTTAGGGGCCTCGATGCACTGGTAGACTTCACCCTTGGGCGGCGTGATGCCTTCCTGGATCAATTTAAAATGGTTGATCAGGCTGGCGATGTCGGTGTAGACCTTTTCTTTGGGCGGCAGAGACACCCTGGGGTCGGCACACTTGATGTCGCCGGGCTCAGTCTGGGCGATCTTTTTCAGGGCCTGCTCAACGATACGGTTGGCCTGGAGCATCTCCTGCATCCGCACCATATACCGGGAGTAGGTGTCGCCCTTTTGAGTTCCCAGGGGGACCTCGAACTCGAATTCGTCATAGCTGGAGTACGGGTTATCCCGGCGCAGATCCCAATCAATTCCGGAGCCCCGGGCCATGGGACCGGACCAACCCCAGTCCAGCGCGTCTGCGGCGCTCATGGTGCCCACGTCCATGGTGCGCTGATGCCAGATGACGTTTTTGGTCAGGAGGTTGTCGTAGTCCTGCCAGAGCTTGGGGAAGGACTTGACGAACTCCATAGCCGCCGGGATGAAGCCCTCGGGTAAGTCAGCGGCCAGGCCGCCGATCCGGAAATAGAGCGGAAACATGCGGGCGCCTGAGGCCATTTCGCACAGGTCCATGATCTTTTCCCGCTCCCTGAAGGCGTAGAACAACGGGGTCATGGCGCCTAAGTCGTGGCCATGGGTGCCCAGCCAGAAGAGGTGGGAGGCGATCCGGGTTAATTCCGCGATCATTATCCGGATATACTGGGCCCGTTTGGGAACCTCGACGTCCAGGAGCTTTTCCACCGCCAGGCAGAAGCCGAAGTTGTTGACCTCGCCGGCCAGGTAGTCAATCCGGTTCATCAGGGGCAGGCACTTGTGGTAAGTGCGGTACTCGCACATCTTCTCGATGCCGCGGTGGAGGTAACCGATGTCCGGGTCGGCGCTGACAATGAGCTCGCCGTCCAGCTCCACCAGGACCCGAAGGACCCCGTGGGTGCTGGGGTGTGACGGACCCACGTTCAGCAGCATGGTTTCGGTGCGTTTCATGGGTTCAGCTGGGTTCATATGACTTCCCGCATGGCCGCAGGTTTTTAGCCCGCGTAAGTTATATGCTCTAAATCGGCGCAGGCGGACGGCCTGCGGCAACAGTTCGCCTAATTACATTCCCCGTAAGGGATAATCTTTGCGCTGGGGATGGCCCACCCAGTCTCCGGGCATGAGGATGCGCCGCAGGTCCGGATGGCCTTTGAAGCGTATGCCCATCATGTCGTAAATCTCGCGCTCGTGCCAGTTGGCCGTGGACCATACTGCGGCGACGGAAGCGATGGACGGGGCCTGATCATCCGCCAGCCGCGTCTTTAAGGTGATGCGGCTGTGGTGTTTGTGGCTATAAAGGTTATAGACCACGCCGAACCGGGGGCTATCGGGCGAGTAATCCATGCCCGCAATCATGGAGAGATACTTGCAGCCGGTGTCATGACCATCTTTGAGCGCGGTGCAGATCTCTACGATCTTCTCGGGCTTGACGATGACGGTGGTATCGCCGCGAAACTCCACCACTTCCACCACTTCGTCGGCAAACTTTTCTTCGAGCAAGGCGAGGGCCTGTTTCATGCCGCCTCCTCCCGCCGGAGCTGCAGGCGTTCCTTGTACTGCTTGGTCAGGAAGGGATCTTTTAAGATGGTCTCATGGAGCTTCAAAATCCCATATAATAAACCTTCCGGCCGGGGCGGGCAGCCGGGCACGTAGACATCCACCGGCAGGTAGGTGTCGATGCCCTGGACCACGGCATAGGAGTCGAAAATCCCGCCGGAGGTGGCGCAGGCGCCCATGGCGATGACCCACTTGGGTTCGCTCATCTGGTCATAGACCCGCTGGATGGCCGGCATCATCTTTTTGCACACGGTGCCGGCGATGATGATCACGTCCGCCTGGCGGGGGCTGGCCCTAAAGGCTTCCATGCCGAAGCGGGCGATGTCCCAGCGATTGGCCGCGGTGCAGATCATCTCGATGGCGCAGCAGGCCAGGCCGAAGGTGGCGGGCCACAGGGAGTTCTTCCGGCCCCAGTCCACCAGCTTCTCCAGGGTGGTGGTCAAGACGTTATAGCCAAGATGTTCTTCAATACCCATGTAACGCTCCACGGCGGGCGAGGACGCCCGCCCTACCGGATTATGCTATTCCCACTCCAGGGCGCCCTTGCCCCACACGTACACCAGGCCCACCGTCAGGATGCCGATGAACACCAGCATCTCGACGAACCCGAACCAGCCCAGGGATTTGAAGATTACCGCCCAGGGATAGAAGAAAATCGCTTCAATGTCGAACACGATAAAGAACATGGCGATGACGTAGAAGCGCACCGTGTAGCGGCTGCGGGCGTCGCCGATGGGGTCCATGCCGCATTCGTACGGCAGGTCCTTGGCGGGGAAATGCTTCTTTTTGCCCAGAACTTCGGACAAAAACACCATGACGCCCACCAGCCCGATGGCGATAACCATGTAAATCAGAACCGGTAAATAATCGATCAGCATAGGGATAACCTTAAAAATGTTTTTAAATCAATTAATTGATACCTTTAATTATTGCATCAAGTTTATCCTTATCAAATGTTAAGCATAAAAATTCATACAGTTTATTATATAAAGGCATATTAAATTTAGCAGGACCGTCATGTCCAACCAGTTCCAAGAGTGGAGTGGAATCTTGAAAAATCTTATTAAAGTGAAGTTCAAAGACTTGAGCTTCATTTTTCCCTATAACTTCATACGCTGGAGAATAAGATATTGCACTATCTGAGATATAGAAGCCTATTATAGCGTTTTCATTTACCTTATGATATGAAAAATAAGGCGCTTCATGAGAAACTCTAATCCGTAATTGCGCTTTTGAGTCAAATTCTACTTCTTTGATAATTTCAAATAATCGTTTACAAATACCAATAGTTTTAGCTATATAATCAATCATAGCTTCATATTCTTTTCCTTCTTCTTTAGCTATGAGCTTAACATATTCAGTTTGAGGATCAAGAAATATGATTCGAATCTTGCAGCCTTCTGATAATCTTTTTGCTATTGTTTCTTCAGCCGAATCGCCAAAATCTTGTCTTAAATTGTGATCAATTCTGTGAAGAACTGAGCGTCCAAAACAGTTAATCTCTTGAGGTTCATTTGATAACACCCAATCATTATAAATATCATAATTTGACAACCTATCTCTAGTTATGAGGCGCATTCCCGGAGGATCAGGTTTAGTTCCTGGTAGCTTATCTATTACTTTTGCGGCTATTTCATTTCCTATATCTTCGGTTTCTCTTTTGAGAATGCACAATTCTCTAAATAAACTTAAAACTCCTGTAACTATCGATGCCGAACCCAAGAACGTTATTATTTTATTTGTTACTTCTTCTTTAATCCAAAAGCTAAATGACAATAAAGCTATTCCTATCAATAATAATGCTACAGAGAATAAGGCTCTAATAATCTTCCCTGATCCCATTGCTAAGTTCCTTCATTAAGCTGCTTAATTAAATTTATAAATTCAATTAATTAAAAATATCCATGCATCAAAAAATTGCCCTATGGTTAGCGCCTCCTTACATTTTATCTGTTTTTTTGATCTATAGGGCCGCAGCCCCGGCCGCAGCCACCGCCTGGTCTTGCTCCACGGCCCCGCCGCTCACCCCGATGGCGCCGATCACGGTGTCCCCATCTTTAAGAGGGATGCCCCCGGGAAAAATAATGAGGCGGCCATCATTGCTGGCGTGGATGCCGTAGAGCGGTTGCCCCGGCTGGCACAAGGGGGCCAGGGTTTTGGTCTCCATATTGAAGGCCCGGGCGGTGTAGGCTTTGTTCATGGCGATGTTGATGGAGCCCAGCCAGGCGCCGTCCTGACGCTCAAAGGCCACCAAGTTATTGCCCTCGTCCACCACGGCGATGTTCATGGGAACCTTGATCTCTTTGGCCTTGGCTTTGGCCGCATCGATGAGGCGCAAGGCAGTTTCAAGATCTATTTTTTTCGCCATGACAAATACCTTAGTGCCGAATGAGGGCGGGTTTGAAACCCGCCCCTACAATATCATTTGTTAATGGGAAGGCTCTTCGGCCTTGCAGACGCCCAACGGGCAACTTCCCGCCAGGTGGGCGTTGTATTCGTCCCGGAAGCGCTCGATGGTGGTCTTAATAAAGAAGTACGGGCTCATGCCCAAAGCGCAGTTGGACGAATCCACCATGATCTGGGAGACCGAAATCATCCTATCCAGATCGGCTTGGGTGCCAATGCCCGCGGCCACCTTGCTGATGAGCTCGTAGAGCACCCGGGTGCCCCGGCGACAGGGCAGGCAGAACCCGCAGGACTCGTGCTGGAAGAAATACAGGATGGACTTGACCACGTCCACGACGCAGGTGGTGTCGTCCATCACCAGCATGGTGCCGGAACCCAGGGCGCCTTCAGCCTTGGCCATGGCCATGTATTCCATGGGGGTGTCCAGATGCTCGTCTTTAAAGAACCCGAAAGAAGAGCCGCCGGTCTGACAGGTCTTGAACTGCCGGCCTTCTTTGACGCCGCCGCCGTACTTGTCGATGAGCTCGCGCACGGTCATGCCACAGTTGGCTTCGACGATGCCGGGGTTCTTCACCTGGCCCACCACCTGGAAGATCTTGGTGCCCGCGGCGTCCGCGGTGCCCTTAGCCTTGTACCACTCGGAGCCGTTGACGACGATGCCCGGTACGCTGGCCAGGGACTCGACGTTATTGACGATTGTGGGCTTGTTCCAGACGCCCACCACACCCGGGAAAGGCGGCTTGACGCGGGGGTTGCCGCGTTTGCCTTCGATGGACTCGATGAGCGCAGTTTCCTCGCCGCAGACATACGAGCCGCCGCCGGTCTGCACCTGAATATGGAAAGAGAAGCCGGTGCCCTGGATGTTATCACCCAAGAGGCCCTTGGCTTCGGCGTCGGCAATGGCCTTGTTCAGCCGGTACATGGACAGATAATATTCGCCCCGGACGTAAATGTAGCCGTAAGTGGCGCCCACCGCGTAGCCCGCGATGGCCATGCCTTCCAGCACCCGGTGCGGATCGCCTTCCATAATATAGCGGTCTTTGATGGTGCCGGGCTCGCCTTCATCGGCGTTGCAGACGATGTACTTGGGGGTCGTGGGGTTGGGCATGGTAAAGGACCACTTCAGCCCGGTGGGGAAGCCGGCGCCGCCCCGGCCACGGAGACCGGAGTTTTTCACCGTATCCACCACTTCGGCCTGGGTCATGGCCAGGGCCTTCTTCAAGCCCTCGTAGCCGCCCCGTTCGAGATAGGCGTCCAGGCTCAGAGGATCGATCTGATCCACGTTGGCCAGGAGGACCATCTCATCACCGCTCGAGACATAATCGCTCATGGGATTCGTAGTGCGGGGGAGCGTCCGATAGTCCACGGTCTTGCCGGCGCGATAGTCGCTGATAATATTCTTGATGCGCTCGACCGTAAGCCGCCCGAAGACCACCTCGTTGATCTGCATGGCCGGGGAGACTTCGCAGACGCCTAAGCAGGCGGTGTGCTCCAGGGTGAACAGACCGTCGCCGGTGGTTTCACCGGCTTTGATGCCCAGTTCGGCTTTGAGAGCTTCCAGGAGGTTGTCGGACCCCAGGATGTGGCAGGGGGGCGACTCGCACATGCGGATGATGTACTTTCCCCGGGGCGTCGGCGAAAACATCGTATAAAAGCTCATGACGCCGTAGAGATAGGCATAAGGAATATCCATGCCCTCGGAAATCAGCTTCAGGGCTTCCATGGGCAACCAGTTGCCGCAAATACCCTGAACCGTATGGAGAGCAGGCTGCAGCCCCCCCTTGACGGCTTTGAAGCGGCTGACGGTTTCGGCGATGGCGGATATCTGCTCGGGGCTTAACGCGGCGCTGACGGGAGTCTTAATCTCCATTAGCATAGATCCATTGTGTTGATTCTTTGTGAAAATTTTCTTTATTGACTCTGGTCTTTTTAATATCAATCCCCACGGGTGTCAAGCAAATTTTTCTTTTTTCTGGGCGGATAATTATGCGCACAAGTTAGGTTGCAATAACTCACGCGATTTTCTCTTTGGTTCTGGGTAAGTTAGCTCACCTCTGTTCCAGCGGGCCTTAGGGCCGCAGCCAGGCCAGGCGTCCCAGGAGCTTGAGCCAGGCGCCGCCTTCCCGGAGCGCCAGCTTAGATAACCAAAAGTAGCGGCGATTGCGCCAGTAGTGGCGCACCAGGCCCTGGGCGGGGAGGGGATACACCATGATGTTATGGGGGCGGAAATGACGCTGAAAAAGGAACCGGGCCCGGTGAATGTGGACTGAGTCCGTCACCAAACCAACGGCGCGGCTGCCGCACGTTTGTACCAACGGCAAGGTGTGCCGGGCCGAAGCTGCGGTGCTGCGGCTGGCTTCCTCCAAAATCAGACAAGGGTGCAAGGCTGCCCGGATATCGTCGCCCCAGTGCTCGCCGGCCCAGGCCAGGGCCCAGTCCGCCATGGCCCGGGCCTCAGTGCAGTGGCTGCCGGGCCGGCAGCCGCCGGTGAGGAGCATATAAACCCGGGAATCGCAGTGATGCCAGAGGGTAAGGGCATGGACCAGGCGCAGCCGGGCCACCCGGCCAGGTTTATTTTCAGGATTGAGGCGAGCCCCCAAAACAATGAGGCCGTCAAGAGAAAGATTGGGGGGAAAGGGGGAGGAAGAAGCAGGGCGAAAAGGCGAAAAGGGGAAAAGGCGAAAAGAGGAAATTTCTTGGTCGCGGTCTTGAGGGTTTCTAAAATTTTTCTTTTTAAGAGTCACGGTTCGGTTTGCATTAAGGAGTAGTATTCTTAATGTTTAAGGTCCCCAAGCGAAGCTTGGGTTAACCTTTGGTTCCCAAGTACAACTTGGGAACCAGAAAAGAAAACCCCCTTCGCCCTTCCCCTTTTTCCCTTTTTCCTCAAGTCATTTTAACCTTTTCGCCATTTATCCTTTTCGCCTTTTCGCCTCTCTTTTCTAGTCCCGGCCTTCCAGGCGGGCTCTTCCTTCTTGCCTCCGCGTTTAGGTTTGGGCGCGGGCGGTAACGTCCCGGGGAGGTCCAAAAAAAAGCTGCCGGGGGTGGGCGGCTGGATTTTTTCCGGTTTGGGCTTGTCGGGGGCCTGGGGCGGGGGCGGCAGTTGCAGCAGGTCCCGGGGCAGGGGCGGGGCCAGATACAGGCCTTCGCCGTAACCGGTAAACTTAAGGCCGCGCCGGTCCGCGGCCTGGGCCTGGACAATGACCAGGATGGGATGCGGAGCGCGGCGGCGCCCCAGTTTCACGGCCGCGTCCTTGGTGGTTGTCAAGACGAGATCCCGGTCCGGGGGCGTTTTCAGCCCCTCTTCCCACACCTTGGGGTGGGCCTTGGGGGGGATGGCCACATAGAGCAGGGCAGGGGGGGGCTCTCCGGGAGGGCGGCGGAGACTGGCCGGCTCCGGGTTAAGGGAGCGGATTTGTTCCGCCACGATCTCAAACACCGGGGGCGAGATCAGGCCCACCACCTGGTCCAGGTGGTGCCGCCGCACGAAACCCCAGCCGGGTTCGGCCACCAGGGTCTGGAGCAGGTGTTTGACGGGGACGAAGCCATCGTCGGAGAGCACCAAGCCAAATTCGTCAGGCCGGTGGCAGAGGATGTAGGTAAGCATCCGGGCCAGGGATTCAAGTTGTTTCGGCAGACGTGACATAATCAGGCGGTTTTCGGTTTCCAGTTTTCGGTTAGGCCGTGTTATAAGGCCTTTACAAAAAGGCCCTGACTGACCATATTATAAATAACTTTATCAGGCGCGTCACTGTTTCTTGCGAAACTTTGGGGGCGCGCCAGAGCTTAATAAAAGATACCTCTGTGACAGTCCCATACCTTTCAGCCTGAGGAGCCCAGCGACCGAAGCATCTCTTAAGTACAGTAAATAGGAGATCCTTCGCTGCACTCAGGATGACAAAATGGGTTGTGCAGAGGTCTCATACTTAAGGAGATCGCCATGCCGCAATGCCATGTGGAACTTTATTCCTTGAGCACCTGCAGCCATTGCCGGGATACCAAAGATTTATTGAATCAATGCGGCATTAACTATGACTGTGTGGATGTCGATCAGTTGGAGCCGGAAAAACGCCGGACCATCCTGGAAGAAATCAAAAAAATGAACCCTCAATGCACTTTTCCTACGCTGGTTGCGGGCGAAAAAGTCATTATCGGGTTTAACGAAGCTGAAATCAAGGAGGCTCTGGGGATTCCATGAAAGTCGAGGAACTCTATGAAATCTTGAAGAAGGCCCAGGAGCCCAAGGGCTTCTATTTCAATCAAGATAAGGCGCGGGTCTGGCAACTCTTGGAGGGGCTTTTAACCAATAAGGAGCGCTACGGCTATATGTGCTGCCCCTGCCGGCTGGCTGCCAGCAACCGGGAGTGGGACCGGGACATCATCTGCCCCTGTGTTTACCGGGGGCCGGATGTGGCCGAATACGGCAGTTGCTATTGCAACCTCTATGTCTCCAAGGAGTGGAACGCTGAAACCAGTCCCCATGCTTACGTGCCGGAGCGGCGGCCCTTGGAAAAGAGATTCCCGCTGTAAGGTTGCTCAAGGCGCCTTTCCTGATAAAGACACCTGCACAACTCAATGCCAAACGTCCTTAATGACATTGACAAAGCGCTTCGAAATGATAAAATTATCTAGTTAAATGGACCAGGCGCATTATTTTCTCCAGCATCAAAAGGAGCTTCTGAAAGAGGCGACGGTCATCGCCGAGGAGGTGACCTCTGACTTTTTCAAGCTCTCGGGCAGCCATTGGCGCCGGGCCCGTTACGACATCCTGACCCTGGAGGCCCTGCGGGCGGAAGAAATCTCGGAGCACGCCCTGGCCATGGTGGCCAAGTATGACGGGCGCCACCAGGACCGCCTCTTACAGTCTGCAGTCTTCGATTTTTACCGGGTCTGTCTGCAAGACCACAATATTCTTAAAACTCTGAAATGTTGTCATGACTTGCGCCTGTTTCCCCTGCTGCTCTACATCGTCACCCACGAGTTGGTGCATATCGTGCGGTTCAGCCAGTTTTTGGCGCTTTTCGAGACCCCGGAAGAGGGCAAGCAGGAGGAGGAGCGGCGGGTGCATCGCCTGACCCAACAGATCCTGGCGCCCCTTTCGGTTCGGGATTTGCCGCCAGTGATACAATATTATGATGATAAGCTTCAAGGAGGTTTGCAGTATGCCAATTTATGAGTATCAGTGTGCCGCGTGCGGCCAGGTAGTGGAGCGCTGGCAGAAAATTTCCGAGGCTCCCCTGACTGAATGTGCGGCATGCGGCGGTAGTCTTCATAAACTGATCAGTTCCTGCGCCTTTCACCTCAAGGGCAGCGGGTGGTATGTAACGGACTACGCCGGTAAAAACCCCGCCTCCGGGGCCAGTGACAACAACGACGGGGCCAAGGCCGCAAGCAGTTGCAGCGACAGTGGCGACAGTAAACCTGCGGAAGCGACCAAAACCGAGGCCTCTCCTGCGCCTAAGATAAAGTGAGCTACCTGATGATTCTCCCGGTTGGGAGAGAAAGAGAGCAATAGTGGCAGAGATCAAGAGTGCCTTAGAGTTGGCCCTGGAAAAAGCGGAGCATTACGGCCGGGCAAGCCGCGAGGAGATGGCGGCCGCCCAGTATCAGGAACAGGGACGGCACCTGGCGGTCCAGTTCCTTAAAGGGGAAGGGGACTTGGCGGCGGACCTGAAGAATCTTCCCCCTGAGGCCCAGGCTACCGCGCGGCTGGCCGTAAAAGAAGTCTTTTTGCGGAACATCGGCCTGCCTCGGGAAAATACCGTGGACCCCCGCCAGGACCGGGCGCTGGAAGGATTGGTTCTGGTGGCCGGCAACCCAAAGGACATGGCTCGCTTCCAGACTGAACTGGAGCAGCTCCTGCAACAATACATCCAGGTTCGCAACAACGCCTTGCAGCAACTTAAAGGCAGGTTTACCGCCGGCGCCGCGCAGATGCAGCGCAACATGGAAGCCCAATACGGCCAAAACGCCCGCCTCGATGTAGAGAAACTGCCGCAATTTCAGGAAGAGTGGCGCCGGTTTATGGGTCAGCTACAGGACCAAATCGAGCCCATGCTGGCAGGACTCAAGGAGAAGATGCTCCTGGCCTAAAGATTACTCAAAGTTTATAAAAAATCAGGGGCGACCACAGGGTCGCCCTTTTTGCGTCTGGAATATTTATCTCTGCGCCTCTGCGGTTATACCAAGTTGCGTCCATAGAAGTAAAAATAGCTTCGGTTTTGTAGGATCGTACCTGCATGTGCGGCCACCACGAGGGCGGACACATAGGTCCGCCCCTACAAAAACAAAATTACCTGTATGAGCGCAACTTGGTATTAATTATTTTTTTCACCGCAGAGGCGCAGAGAACGCATATGTTCGATCAATTATCAAATCAGACATAAGAGAATGGTCTCGCGGCGTTAACAGGTGAGGTGCAATGCCGCGGCCAGGCGACGCTTGGAGCTCAAGTCGTTGATGACCTGACAGGCTGCCTTGGTGGGGAAAACCATCAGATCCACCCCCTGGTCCCGGAGGTAAGCCGCCAGGGCCGGGTCTACCGCCATGTTTCCGGGATCGCCCTGGCCCACTACCAGCACCTGGGGGGCTGCGGCCAAAGCCTCGGCCACGTCGTCCAGTTGCAGCAAGTGGCCTTCTTGGCGCCACCAGTCACTCTTAATCCGATCCGGCCAAATCAGCACATCGTTCTTAAAAGTCTGCTCGTCTATCCGTATTAGCCCGAATTCATAGAAGTCGATATGCATGCTTTCCTCTGGTGCTTCGGTTTAGGCTGCAAATACTTCCTTGATTGCCGTCCTGCGCCCAGAACCCTTTAGCGGCGTCCTCCGTCAATGTAGGGGTTCCAATAGGGCGGCGTGTACCAGTACTCCAACTCCGGCGGATACCAATCCCGGGGGACAGGATAATAGTACTTTTCCCAAGTGGGGGGTTCTATATACCTGACCTGGCGGGCCTTGAGGAGAAGCACACCATCTTTCGCGCCCTCAACTACTCCGGCCACCACTACCTTGCTCTTGGGAATATACCATGTGGAGTTCAGCCACTTATCACTTTCCACCAGAAAAGTCCCGCCCGAGGCGGCGCCGATGGGATAGAGCCGTTCATCCATCTGCCGCTGGTCTACCTCCAAAAGGCTGCCCTTCTGCCAGGGCTGTACGCTCATAACCAGGCCACCCAAAATGACCAAGCGGCCTTTATACTGCTCCGGGTGCGCGGTTAATTCCGCAAACCCCACCGGGGGAGCGGCCTCCTGCTGCAGGGTAGGGGAGATGGCCGGCACACAGCCCGCCAGAGCCAGGAACAACCCCAGAATCAGCCAGAAAATCTGCATCGCAGGTCTCTCTATCGGTACGGCTACATCTTCTTCTAAAAATATAAGAATCATAATCCTCGTCGCAAGGGATAGCTCTGGCTGCTGATTGTCCGCAGTTATCTTTTAATTTGATATATAATAACCGGATAAATATTCCTGGATAAGAACTAACTAATGGCTGCGGATGATGATTGAATCACGGAGAAAAGTTGAGCCGGAAGCGCGGGTGCGCCTGGAGCGGGTGGCCATTGTCCTGTTTCGGCCCCAGCTACCCGAGAACATTGGCGCTGTGGCCCGGGCCGCCTGCAATATGGGGATCAACCGCCTGGTGCTGGTGCAGCCCTTAGAGCTGCACGCAGAGCGCATGGCCATGATGGCCACCGGACCCTCGGTGCGTCTTCTGGACACCATGGAGGTCCACGACGACCTGGCCGCGGCCCTGGCGCCTTTCCAGTATATTGTGGGCACAACTGCCCGGTTGGGTGGGGTGCGCACCGACTATGCCTCCCCCCGGGAGATGGCTTCCCGGCTGGTTTCAATCTCGGCCGAAAACGAGGTCGCCCTGCTGTTCGGGCCGGAAAATTGGGGCCTCACCAACGAGGAACTGCCTTTCTGCCACGCCCTGGTCACCATCCCCACCGGCGAGTGCTCCTCTTTAAATCTGGCCCAGGCCGTCATGGTTATGGCCTATGAACTGTTCACCGCCGCCAGCCCCAAACCCCATTATGTCCCCCGCCTGGCCAACTCCCAGGAGTTGCAAGTCATGTACACCATGCTCCAGGAGACCTTAGTGAAGATCAACTTCATCAGCCACCAGAACCCGGAGCACTGGATGTTCAACGTGCGCCGCCTCTTTTCCCGCCATGGCCTGAGGGCCGGGGAGGCCCAGGTGATCAAAGGCATCTGCCGCCAGATCGACTGGTATGTGGGCAAGCGGTTGGAAGATATGCAGAAATAGAAAATAATTTGTGATGCCTTCAGCAAACAGACAACCTATGTATCACATTTTAATATCATTAGATATGCTTCCTCTCTTGGCTTTTTCCATGCTGCACCCACAGAACCACATTTTAATATTTAGATCATATCAGTAGTCGGTTGGAATTTTTGAGAAGCTGCGGTTTTGGCAAGCAATGCGCCGGTCCTACCTGCAGCGAGAACCACGATTAAGGGACCGGCTTTGATTCTAAAAGAACCTCCGGGTACTCTGAATACTTGACTCTGCACATTGGAAGCTAGTCGCTATTCTTCCTGTGTATCAATTGAATCTGTTTAAGAAGGTGATTATTTAAAAATATAGTTAACTGCGAGGCGGGTTCCCTCTCCCCATAAAACAACAAGGAGAACAACCATGAAGCACCTAACTGCAAAACACTCTACTTTGCTTACCGCAGTAATGGGACTGGCGCTCATCGTCATTATGATGACCGGAACCGGCTTCGCGCAGCCGGCCGGGGCCGACCCAGCGCTGGTGCGGATCGACAGCGGCCAGGTGCGCGGCACCGCTGCAAACGGGGTGATCGCCTTCAGCTCCGGGAACCCAGCACCAACATTTCCGAGGACTGTCTCTATCTCAACGTGTGGCGTCCGGGGTCTGCCGCGGACAAGCCCTTGCCGGTTTATGGTCTGGATCTATGGCGGCGCGCTCGTCAGAGGCGCTGCTTCCATTTATCCTGGAGAATTTCTCGCCCGGCAGGGTATCGTGGTTGTCAGTTTCAACTATCGCCTTGGCCGCTTTGGATTTTTCGCCCACCCGGCGCTGGCGGCCGAGGCACCTGAGGCGCTACGGGGCAATTACGGTCACATGGACCAGATTGCGGCGCTTCAATGGGTCAAGGGCAATATCGCCGCATTCGGTGGCGATCCGAACAACGTGACCATCGCCGGGGAGTCCGCCGGCGGCGAAAGAGAAGAAGGGCATCATCGTCCCGGCATCATTGCGCACATAGAGCCGCTCCAGTTCTTTGGGCAGCATGCGGTAAGGCTATCGGCCTGGACATAGACCTACAAGGGCAGAAAGCCGCGGCGGGTGGCCTGTACCAACAACCTGGCCTACCGACTCAAGAGCTAAGCTTTTGACCAAAAGCTCCGGCCCGAAGACAAGCTCTTTGGATCAACCGCACCAGGGCCTGGAAGATCATCACGGCCGCCGCGAAGAAGGCCGGCATCGTGAAGCCCATCTACCCTCACCTGCTGCGGCACAGCGACGCCATATAGAGACTGCGGTATTCCTAAAGTCATGATGAAACATGGGCCAGGATGATTTCGCCAAATCCAAACCTCCGGATGAGCCATAGAGGGCATAAACAATGATGCCGTCGTCCCCGAAATAGACAGTGCCATCCGAACCGATGGTCGGCGGGCTGTCTATCGTAACTGCCAAATCCCCGATAACGCCTCTTCAGACTGCCGTTTGGATTAACGGCGTAGAAGTACTTACATACGCGGTACAGGCATTGCGGTATGCATAGAGTTATGATGAAACATGGACCAGGATTTCGCCCGGCCTCCGGATGAGCCATTGAGGGCATAAACAGTGCCGCCGGCGTCCCCGAAGTAGACAGTGCCATCCTTACCGATGTTCGGCGGGTTGCTTATACTACTGCCAAATCCCCGATAACGCCATTTCAGGGTGCCGTTGGGGTTAAGGGCATAGAGGTAGCCATCCCCAGACCCCACATAGATGGTGCCGTCAGCCCCGACGACTGGAAAGCCTACAGAACCCCCGCTCAAATATTTCCACTGCAAGCTGCCGTTTTTGGGGTTAAGGGCATAAAGATGTTTGTCATAAGAGCCTATATAAACAGTGCCCTTCGCTCCTACGGCGGGAGCACTAACATAACCAGGCCCGGCTGAATACTTCCACTTCAAGCTGCCGTTATCGAGGTTAAGGGCATAGAGGGTTCCCATGTCTTGGCCTCCACTTACACCCACATACACGGTACGGTCGTAGCCGATGGCCAGACCTTCGACCCCAGCCGGCCACGGGGTCATATACCGCCACTTCAAGGTGCCGTTTGGCCTAATGGCAATGAGGCAATGGTCGGTACTCGTGCTTGCCTTAACCCCCACTAAGATTATCGCCTGGCTGGGAAGACTATGCGGACCGATAGCTGGAGAGAAGAAAAAAGAAGATTCAAAATTACTTGGATGATATACAAATCTCCACTTCAGTGTGCCGTTAGGGTTCATGGCATAGAAGTATCCGTTACAAGATCCTACGTAGATAGTTCCATCTGAGATAGCCGGGGAAGAACGAATTATGTCACCGGTTGAATACTTCCACTTCAAGGTGCCGTTGGGGTAAAACGCATAAAGATAATGATCCCAAGATGAAACATAGATGGTGCCGTCTTTATCGATGGCCGGGGAGGTGCTCACATAACTTCCAGTTCTATAGCTCCACTTTAGGGTACCATCAGCTAATGCATCTCGCAAGCCGATGAAAGAGCCGAACAGGCTGGAGCCAGGAATAATACCGGAAATCATCGTAGTTAATAAGAGGCAACTTAACAAGGACCATGGTCTAAGTCTTTGGGTCATGTAGAGGGTCTCCTTAATGCCATCAATTAATAAATCTTTAAAAAGATTTTTAAAGATTTTCCATAAACCCTTGGCCGCTTACAAAAAGAGTATTCAGAAATCAGTAAGCTTTCGCTGCCTTCTACCAAAATAGTTTAACTATGCACTTATTGGGAAAATTTATCATATTTTAGAAGTGTTTTCAAGAAGTAATGGACCAAAGGGAGGCAGGGAGATGGGCAAAGAGATAAGCGGGAGTGGGTTTACCAGAGGGCAGAAGTCCCCTTTTTAGGCCTTCACTAGCTGCTATAAATGCGCGATTTAAGCTAAAAATAATAAGTAACTCATATGGTTATCATAAATGGCAGTTCATACCATGGCAATTGTTAAATTTAACCCTCAAGGTCAGATCTAATCTGACCTCGATTCGAAGGTTGTCAGTTCAAATCACCTTTAATTGCATTTTATATCAAGGAGTTAGCCCTAAGGCTTATAGTACATCAGCTGCCGGGCGATGGGGTCCACGGCCTCTTCCAGGGTCTGTTGTTCTTCCGGGGTCATGGGGATAAAGTTTCGGGCCGCGGCGGCCAACTGGCGCACCTGGGCGTCGGAGTCGGCCCCTACCACCGCCAGGCTGACCGGATGGCTCCAGGCATAAGCCAGCAATTCCCCCACAATGGCGTCGGAGTCTTCCGCCAGTTGGGGAAGTTGGCCGCGGCACAAGGTTTTCATGGCAATGACGCCCATTCCCTTGTCCATGGCTTCTCTGGCCAGGGGCAGAAAACTGGCTTGATGCGGTTCCGCCGGGTTAACCGGCAGGAGTATGGTATCAAACTCGTACAGCTTTAAAGCGCGGCGGAGCACCTCAGGATCGTGGTGGCCGGTGATGCCGATGAACCGCACCCAGCCACGGTCCCGGGCATGGTGAAAGGCCTCCAGGGCCCCGCCCTTCGCGCCCAAGTCCTCAACTTCGTCCATGGTGCGGATATCGTGCACCTGCCACAGGTCCAGGTAATCGGTGTCAAGGTTTTTCAGGGTGATGGTCAGGTGAGCCATGGCCTCCTTAAAGGAGCGGCCATGGGATTTGCTGGTCAGAAAGATTTTATCCCGGTGCCCTTTGAGGTTGGGACCCAGGTAGGCCTCGCTGCCGGAGTAGGCCCGGGCCGTCTCGAAGTAATTAATCCCTTCCTCCAGCGCGGCCTCGATCACGGCCGCCGCCTCACGCTCCTGTCCATAGGTGCGCAAGACGCCTTCTCCGCCCAGACCCAAAATCGTGGCGGAGTAACCGGTTTGTCCCAGGGTTCTCTGGGGAATGGTCATTATGCTTCTCCTTGGCGCAGGTCTGGCATTTTCCCACCCGCCTTGACAGGTTGGTGCCGCCTGTTATCTTAATGATAAGATGCAAAAGCCCGATGTAAAGCCCGTTTCACCATATCCGGCGCTGGCCGCAGCCATGCCCAATATCCCAAGGGGCAGCGGCGTCTATCTGTTCAAGGACGCGAACGGTAAGGTGCTTTACGTGGGCAAGGCGGTAAACCTGAAAAACCGCCTGCTCTCTTATCTCAAGACGCCGGAACGACACGATCCCAAGACCGCGCTGATGTTGAAGAAAATGGCGCGGGTGGACGTGATCCTCACCCCCACGGGGCGGGAAGCCCTCATCCTCGAGCGCAACCTTATCAAGGAGCATAGGCCCCGCTACAACGTCATGCTCAGGGATGACAAAAATTATCTCTGCCTGCGCCTGGACCTTAAGGAGAGCTTCCCGGCGCTGCGGTTCGTGCGGCGCTTTAACCCCGACGGGGCCCTCTATTTCGGTCCCTATGCCTCAGCGGGGATGGCCCGGGAGACCTTGAAGGTGATGAAGCAGGCGTTCGGGGTGCGCACCTGCAAGGAGCGGCGCCTGGCGCCCCGTTCCCGCCCTTGTCTGGAATATCAGTTAGCCCATTGCCTGGGGCCTTGCGCCGGGTGTGTCAGCGACGCCGACTACCAGCAAGCGGTGCAGGAAGCCGTGCTCTTCCTCAAGGGGACCGGCAAAGGGCTGCTCAGAAGGCTCAAGGTTCAGATGGAACAGGCCGCCGCCGACCTGGACTTTGAGCGAGCCACGATCCTTAGGGACCGGATTACGGCTATCACCCACACCCTGGAGCGCCAGGACATGGCCCGGCCGAATTTCAAAGACCAGGACGTCCTGGGGCTGGTGGAGGACGCGGGGCAAGCCGCGGTGGTGGTGCTGGTGGTGCGGGCCGGGCTGGTTAGCGGCAGCCGGGAATATTTTTTTTCTGAACTGCCCCTGGACGGCGATCTGCTGGGGGCCTTCCTCAGGCAATATTACGCTGAGGGCCGGCCTTTGCCGGAAGAGCTGCTGTTGCCGGTCGAGGTGCCGGATCACCAGCTTCTTGAGGCCTTGTTCAGTGACGAAAAGGGCTCAAAGGTACGGCTGCTGGTGGCCCCGGGCGGCGAGAAGGCGCGGTTACTGGCCATGGCCGCGGACAATGCCCGAGAGACGCTCAAGCGTCGGACCACACCGCCGGCGCCCAACGTGGCCTTGGGTGATCTGAAAAATCGCCTTAATTTGCCCGAGCCTCCCACGCTTCTAGCGTGCCTGGACATCTCCACGCTCCAGGGAGAGCAGCCGGTGGGAGCGTTGGTGGCTTTCACCGACGGGGTGCCGGATAAGTCCCGCTACCGCCGCTTTAAGATCAGGGAGGTGGCGGGGCAGGACGATTACGCCATGCTGCGGGAGGTGGTGGGCCGCCACTACGGTAAGGAAGGGCAAGAGTTGCCGGACCTGTTGGTGGTGGATGGCGGCCGGGGCCAATTAAACGTGGTGACGCAAAAGCTCAAGGAGATGGGCCTGGCGAAAATTCGGGTGGTAGGCCTGGCCAAGGCCACCGAACAGGACGGCCGTCCGGTGCGGGACCGCCTCTTTCTGCCGGGACGGAAGAACCCTCTGTTTCCTCCGGCCAACGCCCCGGGCTGGCTTCTGCTGCTGAGGCTTCGGGACGAGACCCACCGCTTCGCCATCACCTATCACCGCAAAAGGGCGCGGAAGGAAATGCTGGCCTCGGTTCTGGATGAGGCCCCGGGCATCGGGCCGGTGCGGAAGCGGCGGCTCCTGGAACATTTTCCGAATATTGAGGCCATCAAGAGCGCCAGCGCGGCGGAACTTGCGGGCCTGCCGGGCTTTAATCAAAAGGTCGCGGAGAGCTTAAAAGAGTGGCTGGCAGCAGGGGAGGGGGCGTAGGGGCCGAGCTGTGTGTCAGTCCTGTTACAACCTCGTTTCCAAATATAACTTGGGAACGAGGGAAATAGTTTCCTGAATAAAATTTATCTATCAATTTGCAACCTTACTTAAACTGCCTTTTTCAAAAATGTAGTATATATCTCCTTTATTTTTCATATCAGGAAATTTAAAAGTGGTCTTACCACTTTTTATATCTATCGAGATGTAGTCACTGCCAGTGCCAAATTGATCTGTAACCTTAATAAAATCATCACCCCTTAATAATATAAGTCTAAACCACGCTCGAGTTGCTGAAGATTCTTGAATTAATATTGCTTCGTATTCACCTAAATTATTAAAAAATGTGTGAAAACTGATTATTAATTTATTGTTTTCGTAGATAATTTTATTATTCAATACAACTGAACATTCAAATAGATTGCCTTTAATAAAAGCTACATCACCTAATTTAGTATTAATAATTTTAATATCTTTTTTTCTCTTAATTGCTCCTTGTTCAGGAGCCTCAGGCGCTTTACTTATCTGGCGTCTCTGAAATTTTCTCAGAGCGACCTGGTTGATCCACTCCACCGGCACGGCGAAATTCAGGCTTTGGCTATCCTTCAGGTAGAAGGTGATAATGCCCACCAATTCCCCCTCAGCATTGAACAAGCCGCCGCCACTGGAGCCCTGGGAGATGGCCACCGTGGTCTGGATGAGGGGCGGAGGGCCGCCGCGCAGTTGGGAAACAATCCCTTCGGACAGGGAAAGTTCCAACCCCTGGGGCGCGCCCACGGCATAAACCGGCTCGCCGACCTTGAGCCCGGCCGCTCTTCCCAGTCGGGCCGGTTTGGCTGCCAGGCCTGGGGCGGATAGGAGACAGAGGTCCTTGTCGGGGTCACCCGCTTTCAAGGAGGCCGGCACGCCTTTCTTGCCCTGGCCAACCATGTACCGCCCCCCCGCCTTCGCCACATGGTAGTTGGTGATAACGTCGCCGGACGGCAGCATGACCCCGCTGCCCAGCCCCACCGGTTTACCCTCCTGGTCGTAGGCCTTGACCACTACCACCGAGTCTTTCACCTGCTCGTAAACCTGGCTCGCGGTTAGTGCCAGCGCCGCTTGCGGTAAGGCTGTAAACAAGGCCAGGAGTAGAAACCACAACATCCAGTAAAGCGCCAGCCGTGACCGCATTGCTCTTCTCCCCTTTGGCAGTATATGCACAAAAAAATAAGGTGGGCAATGCCCACCCTACATTTTTCTGCGTCCTCTGTGTCTCTGCAATTATAAGGTTCGGTTACGCGCCATAGCCGCCATCGACGTCCAGCACGGCGCCGGTGATATAGGACGCCCCTGGGCTGGCGAGAAAAACAATCGCCGCGGCAATCTCCTCGGGCCGCCCATAGCGACCGAGTGCTACAGTCGCGTGGAGACCATCTGCAAGGGGGCCACTAACGGGGGCCATATCGGTGTCGACGGGGCCGGGCGCCACGACGTTGACGGTAATGTTTCTCAGCGCCAGGTCTCGCGCCGCGCCTTTGCTGTAACCAATAATGGCGGCCTTGGTCGCCGCGTAGTCGGCCACACCGGGAAAGCCCGCGCGTGTGGCTGCGATCGAGCTGATCGAGATGATCCGGCCACCTGCCCCCATAACCCTCGCCGCGGCCCGGATGGCAGCTACCACGCCGCCGACATTGACCGCAAGTTGGTGATCGAATTTGGCGAGGTCGTTCTCCGGATTATCGATCGCGCCAGTGACCGCGACGCCAGCGTTGTTGACGAGGATGTCGAGGCGACCAAACCGTTCAACGACCGCTTTGACCAAGCCCTCGACCTGAGCGGGATCGGCCTGGTCAGCCTTAAAGGCCCCGGCGCGGACGCCTTTGCTTTCGAGCTCCCGGACGAGAGCCTCAGCCAAGGCGCCCGAGGCCACGTAGCTGATGGCGACGTCGGCGCCGTCGTCGGCGAGCGCCTGCGCCGTGGCCGCGCCGATGCCCCGCGAGCCGCCGGTAACCAGAGCAACTTTGCCGGTGAGTTTCTTGGACATGGTTTGGTTCCTTTATGCCGTCTAGTGCTTGACGTTCTTGTGGAGGAAGTTTCGCATCAGGTCGGCGATCTGGTCGCCGTCCTCCTCAAGCGCAAAGTGTCCGGTGTCAAATAGGTGAAACTCCAGATTCTTCAAGTCTCTCTTATAAGGCTCAGCGCCGGCCGCGGGGAAGATCTGGTCATTCTTGCCCCAGACGATGAGCATCGGCGGCTGGTACTGGCGGAAGCAGGCTTGCCATTTCGGGTAGAGCGGCGGGTTGCTGCCATAGCTGTAGAACAGCGCGAGCTGGATCTCGGCGTTCCCCGGGCGGTCGAGCAACGGCTGGTCGACGTTCCAGGTGTCGGGGCTGATCGCCTCCTTGTCCCGGACGCCGTCGGTATATTGCCAGATGGTGGCGGCGCGGGTGAGAAGGCCGCGCAGAGGCTCCTCGCGCTCCGCCGTCTTTTCCTTCCAGTAAGCCTTGATCGGCTTCCAAAAGTCGTTGTCGATGCCCTCGTCGTAGGCGTTGCCGTTCTGCACGACGAGCGCCTGCACGCGCTCCGGGGTCTTGACAGCCAGGCGGTAGCCGACGGGTGCACCGTAGTCCATAACATACAAGGTGTACTTTTTTAGCCCGACCTTCTCTGTGAACTTTTCGATCACCTCGGCCAGGTGGTCGAAGGTGTACTCGAACTGGTCGACGGTCGGCATCGAGCTGTTCCCGTACCCGGGGTAATCCGGGGCCACTAGATGAAACTCATCGGCCAGCGCCGCGATCAGGTTGCGGAACATGTGTGAACTGGTCGGGAAGCCGTGGAGCAGGAGCACGACGGGGGCGTCCTTAGGCCCGGCCTCGCGATAGAAGATATCCAGGCCGTCGATTTTCACGGTCCGATAGGCCACTTTGGCTACCGTTGGCTTCATGGACAAGGGCTCATTCTTTAGGGTCATAATTGAAATCTCCTTCAGTTAGCCCGTGAAATTCATTGGGTAGATAGTGGTTTTACAACCTCGTTCCCAAGACTGGCTCGGGAACGAGGCAAACCTGAGTTCGTCCCGAGATCAGGTAATCTTGATCGCCTTGGCATTTTCCCAGAGGCCGTGAATATTGCAGAGCGAGGTGGCAACGAGGACTCCCGGCTTGTTGATTTTCAGCGCGATAGTGGCGCCATGATGGGTATATACCGGACCCTTATTCGCTCCCTCCACCGCTTCCCCGTGGGCGGTAAATTCACAATTCGCCACCTGGTAGGAAAACTTGTCACCTTCGGGTTTAAAAAAGACCTGAATCCATCTGATGTGATGCTCCGTAGTGTTGGGATGAGCAACTTCTTTGCCGAGGGTCACCTTGACTTCGAACATCTCGTCGGCTTTCACTGCGTCCGGGCACTCGATAACCGGCACGTGTTTTTCAATCTGCCAATCTGCGGTTTGGTATAATTCTCCGATTTTCATGCTTTATTCTCCTTGTCTGGTATTGAAGGCACTGGCTTTCAGAAGCCCGCCAACCGAAACGTAAAAGCAATTCGCTGGGGCGCGGTAAATTGAACCATAGTGTTTGCCATAAATTTATGCCGCTGGCTGATTTTTAATCCCCCTAAATCCCCCTTTTTAAAAGGTGGACTTTATAAGTAATTCCTTATAGTTCCCCCCTTTAACAAAGGGGGGTTAGGGGGGATTTGGGTGTTAAAGTATCTCCTGATTACGGAAAAAACTTTTGGCAAACGCTATAACTTAGCCAATTATCTCCTTGCTCCCCTATCCCTTACGCGGGGGGTGGGTCGGGGTGCGCGTGCGGGGTGCCGAGGTAGGGGAAGCCCTTGAGGAGGTCGGTGTGGGGCTTCAGCCCGTCGGGCGGGATCTTGCCCTTGGAGAGCATGGCCAGGCGGTGCGCGACGATGTGGTCGGTGAGCAGGCGGCCGTTTGGATATCCGCCTGGTTTGGCGGGGTCGAAGCTCAACATGTCGGGCGAAATGCCCTCGGCATCGATCACGGCTATAGCCTCTTCCCTGGAGTAGCCCCCGACGTGCTCTAAAGAGTGGATGAGATGGTCTAGGAAGAGCTCCCGGTCCTGAGCCGGCTCGCTCCGGTTGAATATCGGTTTGACCTCGTCGGTGAAGAAGAAGTTCGCAAAGGTCGGGTTACCGGAGCGATCGACGGGAACAAGCTTGCCGCCCCGGCGGATGCTTACCCGCCCCCAGATGCGCACCGCCGGGTTGGCGCCGAGCATTTGCGTCGGCAGCTCAAAGGCCATGCTGAAAACGTTATAGTTCGCAAAAAGGTCTTTCCCGGTCCACCGGCTCGGGTCCGGCGTGCCCTCGAGGTTGGTGAAGTTTGTGAAGTTGTTGCCGTCCTGGTAGTGGAACATCCTCAGGATGCCGGCGAAATCGATGAAGAAGGCGTCGCTGCGCAGTCCGAGGAAACAGGTGTAGGGGCCCGACGTGTGGATATGCGGTTCGGGCCCGAAAGACACCTCGACGTCTTTGAAGATCACCTCTCCGGCAGGCTCAGCCTGACGAGCGTCGGAACCGGTGGCCAGGTAGACGGTGGCCTGCTGCCGCCCATCGCGCGGCTTGGAGAACACCAGGATGAAGGCGAGCTCGGTTTCGGCGTCACCGTTGTTATCGATATTGATCCGGTAGACGGCGTCGGGATGGAATTCAGCCCCCTGGACGAACGAATTGCAGTTGAGGATTATTACGGAGCGCGATGCGTCCGCCGGTGCCTGAAAGGCGTAGAGATCGGTGAGATCGAGTCGAGTGTCCCCTTCGGGGGGACCAAGCTTCAGGCCAGTGAAGTGGTTCGACATGGCGTTCTCCTTACGGTAATATAGCGTGTAAAAGTTCTTTAGAGCAAAAGGTAGTGGCGGCCCGTTCTTCTGTCAAGAGACGGGGGCAGGACATAAGGTAAAAGAGGGAGAGGTGCGCAAAAGGCGCTCCAGGCGCTCTCCCCACCAGGCATTATCTTAAGAGAATAACCAAAGGGGCGACCCAACGGGTCGCCCCTACATGTTGTTCAATTTTTTAACCTGCGAGGTGGGAAAAGAATTGGGGGGCCAAACCTGCTAATAGCCGATAATCATTATTTCCTAGATTTAAGGGCGCCTATTGACTAGGGTTTACTAAATAATTATTTTGAAGGATATTTTTTACTAATATAAGGGGGACTTATGCTAGTTAATTGGACTAATTTAAATGGAACCCTGACGAGCGATCCAGCCGTTATTCGGATTGACGATGTTGTCACACCTACCAGAAGCCGTCTTGAGGTGTTTGTTCGTGGCGCCGACAACGGTTTGTATAACATTCGACGTCCCGGAGTGTCAACGCCGTGGGAAGCCTGGAAACAGTTAGGCCTGTCTGCTGTCGGGGGGCCGATGCTTGCCGGGAAGCCGACGGTTGCTCTCAATCTAGATGAACGCCTTGAGGTATTTTGGCGAGGGGTCGACAATGTGCTTTACCACATCGTAGAAACCGCCCCGAATAGTAATGCGTATTCAACGCCGGCGCCGCTTGGGGTTTTTATCCAGAGTGATCCCGTTGCGATCCAAGATTCTGCCGGGCGCATTGTAGTATTTTATCTTCGCGCTGGAAACAGATGTGAATACGTCAGGCAGGAAGCGGCCAACACAGGCCCATATAGTAGACGTACCCTCGGTGGAATTCATACCAGCAATCTGGCGGTGGAGCTGAATGGTGGTGCAATCAATCACCTTGAGGTTTTCGCAGTCGGGACCGATAACGCTATGTGGCACATCTGGCAAACCGCCTCATTTAGCAATGGCACAACAAGCGGAGACTCCTGGTCGGATTGGGAGTCTTTGGGTGGAAATCACACCAGTGATCCCTCGGTTGTCAGGAATTTAGACGGACGCCTGGAAGTATTTGCGCTGGGCACCAATTATAATGTGTACCACATGTGGCAGCCTGCGCCTGCCAGCGGCCCCTGGTCAGCTTGGGAAAACCTACCGGCGGGTCCTTTCACCAGCAGTCCAGTGGCTATTCGAGATCAATTCGGAACCCTCCAGGTATTCGTAGTCGATATCAGTGGAAATGTTGTTAGCAGAATACAGCGGGATCAGGCAAGTAACTGGGGGCCGAGGGATCCGGATACTGGGCCTGGGGCTGTTACCCTTGGGGAGCCATGGACCGGAAAAGTGAACCCAATTTTGGCTTCTAGAGCCCTGGGACCACTTGAAGTCTTTATCCGAGGGCCGGTAAATAATCTTGCTGTGGGGGTAGTGCCTGTGCCTTAGGGAAGAGCGCAAGAAAAGGGTCTTGGGCCTTGAACTATTTGCTTAAAATCATGTCTTTAATGCCGGGGTTCCGATGAGGCGTTTTGGGCCTCGATCTGGGCTTGGGTCAGGCCGAAGCGGCGGTCCCGGTTCCGGTAGGATTCCAGGGCCTTCTTGAACTCGTCTTCCCGGAAGTCGGGCCACAGGGTCTCGGTGACATAGAGTTCGGTGTAGGCCGACTGCCAGAGGAGAAAGTTGCTCAAACGGTATTCGCCGCTGGTGCGGATGAGGAGGTCCGGGTCGGGCATCCCGGCAGTATAGAGGTAGCAGGAGAATAGGGCGGCGTCGATGTCTTCGGGCTTGAGGCGTCCGGCCACCAGGTCTTGGGCCAGGGTCTTGACGGCATGGAGGATTTCGCTGCGCCCACCGTAGCTCACGGCCAGGGTCAGGACCATCTTGGCGCCGTGGGCGGTGGCCGCGATGGTCTGTTCCAGGTCCCGCAGGACCTTATCCGGCAATTGCTTCAGGTTGCCGATGGCCTTGAGGGCAATCTGGTTGTCCCGCATCTCAGCCAGTTCCCGGCGTAGATAGGTCCGCATCAAGGCCATCAAGACCCGGATTTCCATGGCGGGGCGCTGCCAGTTTTCTTCGGAGAAGGCAAACAGGGTGAGATAAGAAATGCCCAGATTGCGGGCCAGGCGGGTCACCACCCGGACCGATTCCATACCGGCCACGTGACCCCTGACCCGCATCAAGCCGCGGCGCTGGGCCCAGCGGCCATTGCCATCCATGATGATGGCCACGTGACGGGGGAGGTTGCCGGGGCTTAGAGGGTTGGAATTCTTACTCAACGCTGCTCTCCGGCCCTTTAAAAGGACATGATCTCCTTTTCTTTGTCGGCTCCCTGGGCTTCCGCTTTCCTGATATATTCGTCGGTGATTTTCTGGACCTCTTCGGTGCCGCGGTGAGCGTCATCCTCGGCCAGGAGCTTTTCCTTCTTCATATCCTTGAAATCCTCGTTGGCTTCCCGGCGGACGTTGCGCAAGGCCACCT
This sequence comes from Desulfobaccales bacterium, assembly GCA_041648175.1. Lineage (NCBI taxonomy): Bacteria > Pseudomonadati > Thermodesulfobacteriota > Desulfobaccia > Desulfobaccales > Desulfobaccales bacterium. The sequence continues at coordinate 38,737 of JBAZPO010000019.1, forward strand.
TGGCCTCTTCCTCCATCTTCTTCACCATTTTCGCCAGTTCCTTCCGGCGTTCGGTGGTGAGGGCGGGAATGGGCAGGCGGATGATCTTGCCGTCGTTGGCGGGGTTCAGGCCCAGGTCGGATTTGAGGATGGCTTTTTCGATATCTCCCATGACGGAGGTATCCCAGGGCTGGATGGTGAGCAGCCGACTCTCCGGGGCCGCCAGGGAAGCCACCTGGGCCAGGGGCATGGAAGTTCCGTAGCAGTCTACCTTGATGCCTTCCAGCAGGGCCACGGAGGCCCGGCCGGTACGCACCCGGGAGAGGTCCCGGGCCATGACTTCAAGGACCTTGTCCATCTTACGCTTGGTTTCGGCAAGAACCTCATCTTTCATCGGGGCGCTTCTCCACAATGGTGCCCAAGCCTTCTCCGAGCACCACTTTTCTCATATTTCCCGGCTCCAGCATTTTGAAGACGATGATCGGGATATTCTGCTCCATGGCCATGGTGATGGCGGTGCTGTCCATAACCCGGAGGGATTTTTCCAGAACGTCGAAATAGGTGAGGCGAGGGATCATTTTCGCCTGGGGGTCTTTTTCCGGGTCGGCGTCATAGATGCCCGCCACGCGGGTGCCTTTCAGGATGGCATGGGCCCCGATCTCGGTGGCTCGGAGGGCTGCGGCGGTATCCGTGGTGAAATACGGGCTGCCGGTGCCGGCCCCGAACACCACGATGCGGCCTTTTTCCAAGTGCCGCATGGCCCGGCGGCGAATATAGGGCTCAGCCACCTCGTTCATGGTGATGGCGCTCATCACCCGGGTGGTTATGCCGCTTTTTTCCAGGGCGTCTTGCAGCGCCAGGGCATTGATGACCGTAGCCAGCATACCCATATTATCGGCTACGGCCCGGTCGATCCCCTGGGTGCTGGCCTCCAGCCCCCGGAAGATATTGCCGCCGCCCACTACCACGCCGACTTCCACGCCCAGATCCACCACCGCTTTAATCTCCTGGGCGATGGCCTTAAGGGTGGCGGGGTCCAGGCCGAATTTCTTCTCCCCGGCCAGGCTCTCGCCGCTCACTTTGAGGAGGATACGGCGATATTTAACGGTCTCCGGCGGCATGGGGCACCTCTTATACCGTTTGTCAAAAGTGTAATTTGGGGCGCAGGCTAAAGCCTGCGCCTGCACAGGCGAGACGCCTGTGCCACCATTCTACTCGGCGCCCACCTGGTAGCGGGTGAAGCGTTTGATTTTAAGGTCCTTGCCGCCCAGCTTGGCGCCCACTTCTTTGAGGAACTGGGTCACGGTGAGGTCGGGGTTCTTCACGAAGGTTTGCTCCGCCAGGCAGACTTCTTTATAGAATTTCTCCAAGCGGCCCACCACCATCTTCTCGATGATATTTTCGGGCTTGCCGCTGTCTTTGGCCTGGGCTTCGTAAATGGCCTTTTCCTTGGCGATGAGTTCCGGCGAGATTTCTTCCCGGCCCACGGCCACCGGTGAGGTGGCGGCCACCTGCATAGCCAGATCCTTGGCCGCGGCTTGAGCCTCGGGCGCGGTGGTGCCGCCGCTCAACTCCAGCATGACGCCGATTTTGCTGCCATGGTGGATGTACGCGACCACCAGATCACCCTGATAGCGGGTAAAGTGCCGAATCCGGATGGCCTCCCCGGTCTTGGCGATGGTCTCGTTGAGGTAATCGGTCACCGAAAGCTTGGGATCATGGGGGCAGGGCTGGGTCAACAGCTCGTCCACGGTCTGAAGCGCCACTGCGGCCAGGTGCTCGGTCAACCTGGCGCCCAATTCACAAAAAGCCGGGGTCTTGGCGACAAAATCCGTTTCGCAGTTGACCTCCATCAGGGTGCCGGACTTATGATCCGGGGAGATGGCAGCCCAGATGGCGCCCTCGGAGGTAGTCCGGTCGGCCCGTTTGGAAGCCACGGCCAGACCCTTCTGGCGCAGGTAGGCCACCGCCGCCTCCAGGTCACCGCCGGTTTCTTTCAAAGCCTTTTTGCAATCCATCATCCCCGCGTCGGTCTTGGCGCGCAGGGTTTTTACCAGTTCAGCTGTAATTTCCAACGTCGTGCCTCCTTAATCCCCCTAAATCACGTTAGCCCATGAGGGACTGAAGTTTCCAACCTTTAAAGAAGGCGGATTCAACAGACGCCCCCCTTGTGGAAAGGGGGGTTGGGGGAATTTCTCTGCCGATCTTGTCCCTCGACAGGTGAATTTTATATTCATCGCCAAAAGTTTTTTCTTATTAACCCCTCACCCTGACCCACAAGGGGAGAGGGGAATAAGAGGAAATAACTTCTGGCAATCGTTATATATGTCGAAGTGCGGGCTAGGCTTCCGGCGCCTCGGCTACTTCCGGGGCCGGGGCTGCTTCGGCCGGCATCTCGGCCTCCGCTTCGGCCAACTCCTTGTCGGTGATGGCCTGGCGGCGTTCCTCGGCCAGCTTCTTGCCCTCCAACGCCGCATCGGCTACCCGGGAGGTGAGCAGACGAATGGCGCGGATGGCGTCGTCGTTACCCGGAATGGGATAATCGATTTCCGTGGGGTCGCAGTTGCTGTCCACGATGGCCAAGAGCGAGACGCCCGTTTTGCGGCCTTCCGCCACCGCGATGTCTTCCTTGCGGGGGTCCACAACATAGACGATATCCGGCAGGCGGCCCATATTTTTGATGCCGCCCAGGGAACGTTCCAGCTTGGCGGCCTTCTTTTCCATCACGAGGACTTCTTTCTTGGGGAAGCGCTTTAAGGTCCCATCTTCTTTCATGGCCTCGAACTCTTTAAGGCGGGCGATGGAACGGCTGATGGTCTGAAAGTTGGTGAGCATGCCCCCGAGCCAACGATGGTTAACATAGAACATGCCGCAGCGCGTCGCCTCTTCCTTGATGGCGTCCTGGGCCTGTTTCTTGGTGCCCACGAACAAGACGATGCCGCCGTTGGCGACGGTTTCGATCACGTAATTGTAGGCGACTTTAAAAAACTGGACGGTTTTTTGCAGGTCGATGATGTGGATGCCGTTCCGGGCGCCGAAGATGTAAGGACCCATCTTGGGGTTCCAGCGGCGGGTCTGGTGGCCGAAGTGGACCCCGGCTTCCAGCAATTCCTTCATGGTGACGTATGACATACTTCCTCCTGGTTTGGTCCGCCGCACCGTGGCCAGCGGGGCCACCGGCCAATTATGGTCGGCACCAGCCCGCCCTCACCGTGCGTGAGAATTTTTCAAATCATATTTTTATAACAAAATAGTCGAATTTTGACAAGGGTTTTTGGGAGGAATTCGAATTGGCAAGGTTATGAAAGGTAGGGCCATATCAGTCCAGCGATAGATCTGGAGCAAGTTTCGAAGTATCTGGCTGGCTTGACATTCGAGTTATAGCTCTTAACTTTATTGAAAAAATTTGGAAGTAATGCTGTTATTCTGCGTTGATAAACTCATCTAAGACGGATAAGTTGCATGAATGCAGTGCAGACGCGTTTGAAGGCCCAGAGAACCTTTATGGACGTACGTAGAAAAAGACATATACAAAAGGAGGGAAAACATGAAATTCATCCACATCAGTGATCTTCATTTTCATCGGGATGAAAGAGACAATGAAGATGCAATAATTCTGCTTCAATTTATTAAGCAACATTACCCGGAACATAAACTCATTGTAACGGGTGATATTTCCGACGATGGCCATGAGGAACAATTTGACCGGGCTTATGAAGCCTTGGAACCTTTTAAAGATGATATCTTTATCGCCCCCGGAAACCATGATTTTGGGGCAGCAGGGAATTTCTATAGTAGAGAGCGGGCAGAGCGGTTTGACGAGATGCTTAGCCTCCCTTTACAACAAGGCGGAACCTTTACAGGAGACCTCACACCAGTAGTCAATTTTATCACGGATGAACACGATAAAATAATGCTGATCGCCCTGGACAGCAACCTGGAGACTGACCACCCTTTTGATTTTGCTTGTGGTGAGGTAGGAGAGAGGCAACTGTCCTTTTTGAATACAATTCTCCTGGACCCATTTCTGTCTGATAGGACAAAAATCTTGTTTTTCCATCACCATCCGTTCATACATAATGACCCTTTTTTGGAATTAAAAGATGCGCGGGAATTGATCCGCACTATCTATCAAAGGGTTGATATTGTATGTTTCGGCCACAAACATGCTTCAGAATTATGGAAAAACATTAATGGCATACAATATTTCTTAGCTTCAGACAATTCACCCGGCAAAGATTGGGCTAGGGAAATCGATATTACGCAAGGGGTTATAACCGTAAAAGACATCCCAATTAGCTCAACTGCAGCATAAAATAGGCTACGTAGGCGCTCTCGCATGAGGTTCAATGAGCTGAGGGTGGCTATCATACAGGAGATTTGCGCCGAGGTCTCAAGTGGCGCATCAGGGTTTAAGCGGCGGGTCAGTTGCACTCGCGGGTTTTTTCCCAAACAGCCAACCAGTGATAAAAGTCAAAAAGGTGCCTATCAACAAAAGCCAGGTCCAGCCCAGCGGGACTATGGCTTTCTCGGAAAGAATCAACAGCACCAGCATACCCAGGGCGGAGGCAGTCATGGCGACGACATTGATCCGGTTGCAGCGCCTTGTGGTCAAAAGGCCCAGAAGAAAAACTCCCAGCAGAGAGCCGTAGGTGACCCCGCCGATTTTAAAGGCGAGCCAGAGAAATTTCTCAAAATAGCTGAAAAAGTAGGCGATGAACCCTAAGATAATGCCGAAAACAACCACGCAGAGCCGGGAAATTAAGAGATAGTGGCGTTCAGTTCCCGACTTATTAATCACCGGGCGATAGATGTCCGTGACAAATGAAGAGGTCAGGGAACCTAAGGGTGAGTCAATGCTCGCCATGACAATGGCTGCGAGCATCAGCCCGCGCATCACAGGGGGCATGGTCTGCTCGATAAAATGGGGAAAAATTTTGTCCAATTTGCCCGGTAGAGCCAGCCCGGGATGCTGAACATAGAAGGCGTAAAGGCAAGCGCCAATAAACAGGAAGAGCATCATTACCAGAAAGGAGCCGATGGGGGTCATAAGCATGGTTTTTTGGCTGGCTTTTCTGGTTTCCACGGTGAGAAGCCGCTGCATAATCTCCTGATCAGTCCCAAAGGCCGCCATTGAGCCAAAAAACCCGTTCAAAGTTGCCAGCACCAAGAGATTGGGGTCCGTGAACAGGCTCTTCAAAAATACCGGCAGTCCGGCTTCCGCCAGGGAGGGGCCCCAGTTGAAGATTTTCAGTTTTCCGGCGCTGCCGGCAATGGCGACTACGGCCGCGGCGCCGCCGTCAATGTGAGTGAGCAGGAAGGCGATCGCGACTACTCCCGCAACGGTGAAGGTCAGGGCTTGCACCACATTGGTCCAGACTACCGCCTTGATCCCGCCCCAGGCGATATAGAGAATGCAGATGACGGAAAAAAGCAGGATAGTCGGCATGATGGACCAGCCGATTAGGATGCTGACCGCCAAACAAGCGACCATAAGCCGCACACCGGAAGCCAACAGACGCGTGATGAAAAACAGGATCGAGCCGGCGATTTGGGTTGCCGGTCCGAAGCGATAATTTAAAAATTCATAGATGGAGGTGCAGTTATAGCGGTAAAAAGCCGGGATAAACAGAAAGGCGATGACGATCCGGGCCAGAAAAGAGCCGATAAAAAACTGGGCATATTCCCAGTTTTCCATGTAAGCGACCGCGGGGACCGCAATGAGGGTGATTGCGCTGATTTCGGTGGCAACAAAGGAAAGGCAGGCCGCCCACCAGGGGATGGTTCTGCCGCCCAGGAAAAAGTCATTGGTGGATTTTTCTTCTCTGCCACAATAAAGGCCGACAAAAATCAACAGCACCAGCAGCGCGGAAAGAACAGAGTAATCCTGCCAGGTTAAACTGCTGCCGCTTACAAAAAAGGTTTGAATTTCCATAAAGATCCAGGCTATCGTATCAAAAAATTATTTGCATGGTTAAAATGAAAGTACCATGAAATTAGAAGAATTAGTGGGTGAACGTCTGGTCATCGGCATTCCCGGAACCGAAATCACACCTGAGATTGTCCGTCAATTTCAGGAGTTGCATGCGGGCGGGCTAATTCTCTATCGGAGAAATTTTAACTCCCCCCAGCAGCTCAAAAAGCTGATTGGTGATCTGGAAGAGGCTCTGGGCCGAAGGTTGCTCGTGACCGTGGACCATGAAGGCGGGCGGGTCATCATGTTCAGGGACGGCATTACCGTGTTCCCGGATAATCTGGCGGTGGGCGGCGCAGGCAAAGTTGACTATGCCAGACAGCAGGGCGAAATCGAGGCCAAAGAGCTGAGAAGACTGGGGGTGGATGTGAATCTGGCGCCGGTACTGGATGTTTTGACCGACGCCTACAGCCCGAATATCGGCATACGGTCCTACGGCAAGGAGTGGCGAATGGTGGCAGAGCTGGGCGCGGCGCGGATTGCCGCCATGCAACAGGGGCGACTCTCAGCCTGCGCCAAGCATTTTCCCGGCAAGGGTCATGCACCCGTGGATGCCCATCTGGAGTTGCCGGTCATCAATTCCACCTGGCAAGAGATGGAAGCGCTCCATCTTAAACCTTTCGTAAAAGCGATTGATATCGGGATTGATCTGGTTATGTCGTCGCATCCTTACTACCCCAAACTTGATCCTTATCCAAAAATGATCGCCACTTTTTCCAGGAGAATTATTTACGATTACCTGAGAAGCGAGCTAGGTTTTAAGGGTGTCATAACCAGCGACGATCTGGAGATGGGCGCGGTCAAGGTGCTCTGCCCTATCGGGGAAGCAGGGATTTTAGCCGCGAAGGCGGGACATGATCTGCTCTTGGTCTGTCATACCCCTCAGGGTCAGAAAGAAGTTTACGAAAAACTTCTGGAGGCCTATAAGGGTCAGCTTCTATCCCTGCAAGAACTGGAGGCGAGCGTCGACCGGATCCGGAGATTGAAGTCAAAGAGAAAACAAAGATTTGCGGGAGGAGAACCCGGCGCCGAACCGGCAGGGGCCGGCCTGGCGGCGCAAATCTGCCGTGAAACCGTGGTGGTTCTGCAAGATGAGAGAAAATTACTGCCGCTTAAGAGCGGCGAAAAAAGTATCGGGGTTATCTTTCCGCAATTTTCCCGGCTCGATGCCAACGTCATGATTGAAAAGGAAGTCTTAGATGAGCAAGAGTTCATGCGGAGAGAGTTTCAGAAGTTTGGTTGTGCTCCCGAGATTCAACTGGTCTCCTTTGAGCCGACGGAGGCAGAAATTCAGCAGGCCGTGACCCTGGCAAAGCACTCAGACCTGACCATCCTCTTCTGTTTTGATGCGCATCTCTATCCCGACAATAAATATCTGCTGGACGCGATCCAGGCTGCCGCCAAAGACTTGGTGGTTGACCTTTTGCGCGACCCTGATGATGCGGAATTTATAAGGAAAGATGCAGCCTGCCTGACCGATTTCGGCTGGCGAGCCTGCCAGATCAAGGCTGCCATTGAAAAAATGTGCTCTTCTCCTCTTCTTTGAGGGGGGAGGGCGGGAGCCTGGAAGCTAGGTACTGAAGGCTTGGCACACACTTGCAAGCGCTTAGTTAGTCAAGGTTTGGCCGGTTCGAGATAAAGTGCGCTCTTTTGTGGCTGCGCAGAACCTGGCGGCAGTCTCTAAAAAGTAAGTCGGTCCTAGCGGATTGTTTAAAATCATTGGCCTGGGGCTTCCTTTACAAACTCAGCAACCCAGTTTTTGACAATCAAGAAAGGATACTTTTCAAGAATGCCAAAATGCGGTAGGTTTTTAACCTTGAATTTTGTAAAAATCGGAGATGAAATCCCACAAAGAAACTTTGTGACATTTAATATTGAGTGATGCTCTCCCATAAGTTCATTAAATCCTTTGGTAAGGTTGCCAAAGTTGAACGAGTCAAAAGCCTTTAATTTAGTTGTATATTGAATAACAGCTTTACCATTTTTACAAAATGAACAATGTCCGCAGCGCTCTTTATCAATAAGTTCACCAAAGTATAGGGCAAGCCGTTTGCTGATACAAGAGGAACTTTCGAAAAAAATAAGCATATTATGAATTCTTTGGATCTCATGGTGTTCCTTATTTTCGAAGAGATCGCATAACGTTCTGCACACCTCATCTATATGAAAATCGCGAGCTATGATCTCGTAGATTTCTATTGCTTGTCTGGAGTGAAGATCAATCCAGCCTTTTTCATTGAAATACTCTAATGCAGTAATAACGCGTTGTCGATCTGCCGTATCATAATTTTGGATGATTTTCGGTATATTAACATAGGTCCAAAGCTTTTTTGTAATAGAATTATTGAGAATAACCCTAACAAAATCTTGCTTTTCTCCCTGAAACTTATCTATTATAACTGAAGGGTCAGTCTGATATTTGAAGCTGTATTCGTCAAAGCGGGTGTATTTGGGACGGATAATACCAGCCATATCGAGATAAACAAGTAAGGTCTTGAGTGGAAGAATCCTAATATTCAACTCATTAGAAAGTGCGGTTATTTTAGTTTCCCAGATATTACCTTGGTGATATTGTATTTTTTGTAGTAATTTATGAACCGCCTGCGCTTCCGGCGTATCGCCATAAATAAAATTCTCCAATACGCTAATATTATCTCTATTTACCATAACTTCGCAAAATGCGGATTTATCGTCCCTGCCTGAACGTCCGATTTCTTGACTATAATTTTCAATTGATTTCGGTAAATCATAATGAATGACTCGCCGGATATCCTTCTTATCTATTCCCATTCCAAAAGCAATAGTTGCAACTACGCAATCCAGTTTTCCAGCTAAAAATTCATTCTGGATCCGTTCCCTTGCCTCAGTGGGCATTCCAGCGTGATATGGAAAAGCATTAATGCCATTTGCCCGCAGAAAATCTGCAACATGTTCAGCAGTTTTTTGCAGAGTTACATAAACTATCGTCGGGGCCTTTTGATCTTCGTGAATTCGTTGCAAAAGATGTGTATCCTTTTGAGATTCTATAGTTGGCGTAACCTGTAAGAAAAGGTTGTGACGATAAAATCCGGTAACAATGATATTTTTTCTAGGAATTTTGAATTTAGAACACATGTCGTCAATAACCTGCTCTGTTGCAGTCGCAGTTAATAATAGGACCTGTCCAATATTAAATTCTTTCTGATGCATAGGTAACTTTAAATATTCAGGACGAAAATTGTGTCCCCATTCTGAAATGCAATGGGCTTCATCAACGACAAGTAGCGATATCTTCATTCTTTGCAGATGGGAACGAAAACGTTCATTTTTGAAACGTTCAGCTGAAATCATCAGTATTTTTAATTCGCCGTTGTTAGCTCTTTCAAAAATGAGATCAGAATCATTCTTACTAAGGGTGGAATCAAGGCGCGCAGCAGGAATTTTATTGATCACTAAAAAGTCTATTTGATCTTTCATAAGAGCGAGTAATGGAGAAACCACTAAGGTCAGATGAGGTAGGATCATTGCGGGGAGTTGATAGCAGAGGGATTTTCCAGCGCCGGTTGGAAAAATTGCCGCAGCGGATTGTTGGGCTACTATTTTGGAAATGACTTCTCTTTGCCCAGTTTTAAACGAATTGAATCCGAAATATTTCTGTAATTCCTTTTCCAGCATGGTCACTCCAGTTTAAGCTCGCGTTAAATTGTCATCATTTTTTGCGGAATATAATTCGAAATACATTTATCATCTTTGTCGACCGTACCGATAATAAAATCAATCAAATTATAGCAATCTTGGTTTCCAGTCCGATATTTATTCTGTGAATCAAGAAGCAACCGAAAAGCGGTGCTATCCTCTAAAAGGTGTGATGGAGGGCGGTACGGTGTCGGCGGCTTCCTGGTCTGTCGGCGTAAAGCCAAAGTGGCGCAGGTCCGGGTTTCGCCAGAGGATCACCCCGGCCACCAGCGCGGCAATGACGGCTCCACCGGCAATGGTGGGGCCGGCCCCCACAAAGTGGGCCGCACCACCGTATGCAATACTGCCGATGGGTGCGAAGCCCATGACGATGAGTCCGAAGAGGCTCATGAGACGGCCGCGCAGCTCATCCGGCACATTGAGTTGCAGAAGGCTGTTGCCGGTGGAAAGTTGGGTCACCATGCCGAACCCGGACAGAGCGATGCAGCCCAGGGCCGCGTAATAGTTGCGGCAAAGGCCCAGGCCCAGGAGCCCCAAGAGAAACAAGCCCTGGCCCGCCAGAAAGGAGGGCATGGGGGGGCGCCGTTGCAGGCGCCGGGCCAGGGTGAGGCCGCCCAGGAAGGCCCCCACACCGCTCATGGCCATGAGGAGCCCGAAGCCCCGGGGGCCCACTCCCAGGGTGTCCCGGGCCAGGATGGGGAGGAGCACGAAGTAGGGCATGGCGAGCACCGCAACTGTGGTCATGAGCAGGAGAATGAGCTTCAGTTCCCGCCGTTCCAGCAGGTAATCCAGAAGCTCCTTCCAGGCATGCAGAAAGGGCTTCCAGGGCGCGATGTCGTTTCGGGGCAGTTTCATCAGCATCAGGGCCAGGAGCACTGCCAGGAAACTGGCGGCGTTCAGGAAGAAGCAGTTGGCCATGCCCACCGCGGCGATGATTACGCCGCCCACCGCGGGTCCCGCCACCCGGGTGGCATTGAAGAGGGTGGAGTTGAGGGCGATGGCGTTGGGCAGATCGGGTTTGCCCACCAGGTCAACGATAAAGGCCTGGCGCACCGGGATGTCGAAGGCCATAGCCGTGCCCGACAGGAACACCAGAATGCACAGCATCCAGACCTTGACCATGTTGACCTCAACCAGGACCCCCAAGACCAGGGCCAGGAGCATAAGGACGGCCTGGGTGATGAACAATAATTTGAGCTTGGAGGCGTGATCGGCCACCACCCCGCCCAAAAACGAAAAAAGCAGCACCGGCAGGGTCTGAAGGGCGCCCACCAGGCCCAGGTAGAACGGAGAGTTGGTGAGCAACAGAACCAGCCAGCTAAAGGCTACGGACTGCATCCAAGAGCCCGTGAGGGAGATCATCTGGCCGCCATAAAACAGCTGGAAATTGCGGTGGCGCAGGGCCGCAAAGGTGGGAAACCGCACTGGGTTCATCTCGCCTCCCACGGGGCGGTGGGCTGGGCGGGGCTGGCGCCAGCGGCCATATCGGGGTCAGGGGTAAGCATAATCAGGTAAGGCAGCTCATTGTAGTTCAGGTTGGCGAAGCTCGACATGATTGTGGGCCGCAGTCGATAAGTAATGATATTTATTTTAGAAAAAGCCTGGGACTTCTGCAATGGGGTCCCCCTGGGCTCTCATCGCCCAGGCCCGGTGCGGGCCGCCGGCCGGTGAGTCCGGGCTTGACAACTGACCGAGCCCGGCCCTATATACATAACATTATATACTCAATATCTAAGACGTGGAGATGTGGGAATGTTTGCTTTGAGACACCTGATAGAAGCTCTGGCCTCAATTATAGACCTGGCCTTGAATATCTACATGTGGGTGATCATTGCCCGGGCCATCCTGTCCTGGGTCAACCCTGATCCTTATAACCCCATTGTTAGATTCCTTTATAATATCACCGAACCGGTCATGGGTTGGGTGCGGCGCCGGGTGCCTCTGATCTTCGGCGGCCTGGATCTCTCTCCCATACTGATCCTGATTGCTATCGTTTTTCTGCGGCGCTTCCTGGTTATGACCTTATGGGATCTGGCCCAGCGCATCGGCTGAACCTGGATTGAGCGCATGACCAGCTTCTTTATGCCGACCGCCAAGGGCTATGTCCTGCGCCTGACGGTGGTGCCCGGGGCCCAGCGCACCCAGGTGATGGGCCTGTACGGCGACCGCCTCAAAGTGCGCCTGGCCGCACCCCCGGAAAAGGGCGCAGCCAACCAGGAACTCATTGCCTTCCTGGCCAAGGTCCTGGATCTCCCCAAGAGTTCCCTCAAACTCACTGGCGGCGGCCAAAGCCGCACCAAAGTGGTGGCCGTGTACGATCTCTCCCCCGACTTGGGGGAACGCCTGGATCGCCTGGTGCCAGAGCCCCGGTAAAGCTACTGTTTGCAAGGTCAACATCCGCGGCTGTCCTTGACAACGCGGGACTGGATGATAACAATTATGGGCACAATGTGATCTACCGCCAACTTCAATCCTAAGGGGCTCGTGGTCGCTTCGGGATGACGAACTATTATGAGATTTTGGAGGTCTTGCGAGAGGCCACCCAGGAGGAGATTAAAACCGCTTACCGGCGGCTGGCCCTCCAGTATCATCCGGACAAAAACCCGGGCGATCAAGCCGCGGAAGATAAATTTAAACGAGTTTCCCAAGCTTACCAGGTTCTGGCCGATTTGGAAAAACGCCAGCTTTACGACCTTTACGGCGATGCCGGCTTGGCGGGGCTGGACTTGGGGGGCGTTAACGGGTTTGAGGAAATTTTCAGTTCTTTTGGGGAAGCCTTCGAAGATTTCTTCAATTTCGGCCGTACCCGGGAGCAACCGGAGCAGCCCCAACCCGGGGCCGACCTGCGGCAGCGAGTGGTGCTGGCCCTGGAAGAGGTCGTCCGGGGCCTGAGCACCAGCCTGACCGTGGAACGGCGCGTCGCGTGCCGACGGTGCGGCGGCAGCGGCACGGAACCCGGTAGTCAGCCTCAGATATGCCCTCGCTGTCAGGGGGAAGGGCAGGTGAGCCAGTCTAAGGGGCTCTTGAAGGTTTTCAACACCTGCCCGGACTGCCAGGGGGCCGGCACGGTTATCAGTTCTCCCTGTTCCGTCTGCCAGGGCAATGGGGTGATCAAGGAAAAGAAGCAGATTCAAGTGCGCATCCCGCCCGGGGTGGATTCGGGCACCCGCCTGCGCCTCCGGGGGGAAGGGGAAGCAGGGTCCTTTGGTGCGCCGCCGGGGGACCTCTACCTGGAAATTTATGTCACCCCTCACCCCATCTTTACCCGGAAAGGCAAAGACCTTTATTACCGGGCGCAAATTTCTTTCATAGAGGCCGCCCTGGGCACCGAGGTCGAAGTACCCACCATGACGTCCCAAACCCTTCTGCAGATCCCACCCGGTACTCAGCCTGGGGCCACCTTCCGCATTCCGGGTCTCGGTTTGCCCGGTCTGCGGGGCAAAGCTCCGGGTGATCTGGTAGTCGTGGTGGACCTCCAAACCCCCACCCAACTCACCGATCTGCAAAAGCAACTCCTGAGGGAATTCCTCAGGCTGCAAGATAACGGGGAGTTAAACGGGGTAAAGGGGATGAGAGCCTAGGGACTCAACCGGCCGGCATGCCGCGCGAGGTTCCGCCACCTGACCGACTCATGAAAGGGCTCACGTGGTTGTATAAAATTTAGGATAGTGCCTTGCCGAGCCAGGTTTCCTGACCAAAATCCCCCTAATGCAGTATAATCTCGATTAATCATGAAAGTCCTGCTGATTCAACCCACTGGCTTTAAGGAAAACGGCCGCTTGGACCGCCGCAAAGGACGCTGGCTGCTGGGCATGACCCTGCCGTACGTGGCAGCCCTGACTCCGCCGGATATTCGGGTGGAGATCAAGGATGACATGCTGGAGGACATCACCTTCCGGGAAGACTGCGACCTGGTGGGCCTTACCTGTATGTCCCATCAGGCCCCCCGGGCTTATCAACTGGCCGCGGGGTTCCGCCGCCGCGGTATTCCCGTGGTGATGGGCGGTTTTCATGCCACCCTGGCCCCGGATGAATGCCAGGAACATGTCGATGCCCTGGTGTTGGGGGAAGCCGAGGCAACCTGGCCGCGGCTCCTTCAGGATTTCCAGGCCGGACGGTTACAGCCCCGCTACCAGGCCGAGAAACTCTCGGACCTGAAGAACCTGCCGGTGCCCCGCTATGACCTGCTGGATCTCAAGCGCTACAAGGTCTGGAACATCCCTTCCCAGACGACCCGGGGGTGCCCCTATAACTGCAGTTATTGTGAGGTCACCCAGGTCTACGGCGGCAAGTTCCGGCATCGCCCCGTGGACGAAGTGATCCACGAAATCAAGGAAATCAAACGCCTTACCGACAGCGGTTTTATCTACTTCGTGGATGACAACTTTGTGGCCAATCGCCGCCACGCCCTTGAGGTCATGGAGCGCCTCATCCCGCTGAAGATGGTTTACGGGTGCCTGGCTACGGCCAACGTTGGGGATGACCCTGAGGTGTTGGATCTCCTGGCCCGCAGCGGCTGCCAACATGTGAACATCGGCATGGAGTCCATCAGCCCGGACAGCCTCAAGGCCATCAACAAGAAGCAGAATAAGATTAAGGATTATGAACGGCAGTTCAAGGCTTTGCGGGACCGGGGCATTGGCTTTTCGATCAACGTCATGTTCGGGCTGGATGGCGACGGGCCGGAGATCTTCGATACCACAGTGGATTTCCTCAACCACGTCAAGGCTCCGGCCGCGTTCATGTTCATCCTGGCCCCCCGGCCCGGCACCAAGGTGCAATCGCAATTACTCCAGGAAGGGCGCATCTTCGATCACGACTGGACCCATTACACCGGTTTCCAAGTGGTTTACCACCCCAAGCATATGACGGCCCGGGAACTGCAAGAAGGCTACTGGCGCGCTAACCGGCGGTACTATTCGCCCCTGGGCATGCTCAAGCGCTTCCACCGGTCGCCCTACGCCTTCAATATGCTGGTCTTCAACCTCTATTTCGCCTGGGCCGTGCGCCGCCGCTTTCAGCCGTTGAATTATTATTTTTGAGGGGAGGGGAGGGCCGGTAATCAGTGATCAGTGATCAGTAGTCTCGGTAATCAGTGATCTTCTATAATAAAAGTGTCTGTTTGTTCCTGAATTATAAAAATATCCTGTCTACAGAATGAGGGGGCTTTTGCCATCATGACATTGAGCATTCGCCCGATTTCTTGTAGCTGCATGTCTAATATTCCCTTTTCCTCCTTCGCCAGATATCCACAAGAGGTGGCAACATCAAGCCAATGTTGGGTTTTCCATTTGTTCTGCATCGGCGTCTGTTAACTTACTGATAAAATATTTTTCATAACGCCGTTTTCCCCAGGCCTCCGCGATTTATGCCCCTATGGACCTAGAGGCTCTTCTTATCTGATCGGTAAGAGAATATATCTCTTCTTTGAGAAAATTCTTCGACATTTCGAAGATTCTTTTTGCTACTTCAAGAGCTTTACGATAAACCAGCAAATCTCTGAAACTGCGAGCGTGACGGGCATTATTCATTATTCTCTCTCTTGTGCCACCAATCCTTGACCATTTAACAATAACACTGATTACTGATTACTGATCACTGATTACCCCGCCCTTCCCTCAAAAACTCTCAAGCATATTTCAAATTCTCCGCCTCCAGAGTCCGGATGCGGTCTCGCAAGGTGGCGGCGCGCTCAAATTCCTGTTTTTTGGCCGCGGCCTGCATCTCTTTTTTCAGGCGTTTGATGGTGGCGGGGATATTCTCCGCCAGGTAAGGCATCTGTTCTTCCGCGGCCATGGGCACGGTGACGTAATCGGCTTCGTACACCGAGGCCAGGACGTCTTTGATTGTGCTCTGGATGGTTTCCGGAGTGATGCCGTGCTCCTGGTTATAGGCTTCCTGGAGGAGCCGCCGCCGCTTGGTTTCGTCGATGGCCGCGGCCATGGATGGGGTCACGCGGTCGGCATAAAACAGAACCTGCCCATTAACGTGCCGGGCGGCCCGTCCGCAGGTCTGGATGAGTGAACGCTCGGAGCGCAGGAAGCCTTCTTTATCCGCATCCAGGATAGCCACCAGCGAGACTTCCGGCAGGTCCAGCCCCTCCCGGAGCAGGTTGATGCCCACCAGCACGTCGAAGACCCCCAGGCGTAAATCACGAATGATCTCCATGCGTTCCAGGGTGGTGATGTCGGAATGGAGATACCGGACTCTGAGGCCCAGGTCCTGGTAATACTCCGTGAGGTCTTCGGCCATGCGTTTGGTCAGGGTGGTGACCAGCACCCGCTCGCCTTTGGCCAGCCGGGCCCGGAGTTCTCCCAGGAGATCGTCCACCTGGTTGGCCGCGGGTTTGACCACGATCCAGGGGTCCATGAGACCGGTGGGGCGCACGATCTGCTGCACGATCCGGCCTTCAGCCTGCTTGACTTCATAGGGACCGGGGGTGGCGGAGACATAGATAAGCTGGTGCACCCGGGTCTTGAACTCCTCGAAGTTGAGCGGCCGGTTGTCCAGGGCCGACGGCAGGCGGAAACCGTAATCCACCAGGGTCCGCTTGCGGGACTGGTCGCCCCGATACATGCCCTGAAGCTGGGGAATGGTAATGTGGGACTCGTCGATGACCACCAGGGACTCCCGGGGCAGGTAATCCAGGAGGGTAGGGGGGGGCTCCCCCGGAGACCGGCCCGTAAGATGGCGGGAATAGTTCTCGATGCCGTGGCAGAAGCCCAACTCCTTCATCATCTCCAGGTCGAAACGGGTGCGCTCCTCTAAACGCTGGGCTTCCAGGAGCTTGCCCTGCTCCCGGAACCAATCCAGGCGTTCCCCCAACTCCGCTTCGATGGCGGACATGGCCTGGCGGCGCACCAGGTCCGGGGTGACGTAGTGGGAGGCGGGGTAAATGGTCACGCGCTTGAGCTGCCGCAAGACCTTGCCCCGCAAGGGATCGATCTCACGGATGGCCTCCACTGTGTCGCCCCAAAACTCTATCCGGATGGCCCGGTCCTCTTCGTAGGCCGGAAAGATTTCCACCCGGTCGCCCCGGACCCGAAACGTGCCGCGATGGAAATCAATGTCATTGCGCTCGTACAAGATT
>JBAZPO010000020.1 GCA_041648175.1 Desulfobaccales bacterium
CCTCCCCCCTCTCCCAAACCCTCTCCCCCAACCCCGCAAGGTTAGGCATAAAACAATAAAGGCGGGCGAGTGGCCTCGCCTCAAGCTAACCCTTATAGGGGGTTGGGAGGGGAGTTTGAGGGGAGGGCGGGGGACACGCGTCCCCCGTTCCTCCCCTCAAATTTTAGCTCATCAGCTCATGAAAACTCTCGATAGAACGAAAGTCCGGGTGGTCCGCGGCGTCTTGCCGGGAACTGGATTTAGCTTTGAAGTAAGGGTATTTGATGCCGAAGGTCCGGGCCGCGGCCAGGGCCTCGGCGTTGTCGTCCACCAGCAGAGCGTGTTGGGCCTCGAAGTGCAGGCGATCGTGGAGGATTTCCCAAAAACTTGCCTCTTCCTTGGGCGCGCCCAGGTCAAAGGAAGACACCACTGCATCGAAGTAACCCAGAAGCCCCGTGTGGTTCATCTTGAGGCTTAAGGTCTTATAATGGGCGTTGGTCACCAGGGCCACTCGTTTCTCTTTTAATCTCAGAAACTTGAGAAAATCTTCCGCATCCGGGTGCACCTCGATGAGGTGGCGAATGCCTTCCTTCAGGGCCGGGATATCCAACTCCAGTTCCCGGGACCAGAAGTCGATATCCGTCCAGTTGAGGGTGCCCTCCTCCTTTTGGTAGCGGGCGAACACCAGGTCTCTCGCCAGGGCCAGATCCATTGCCTGGCGCCGGGCGTACTCCTGCGGCACCAGAGTCTCCCAGAAATAATCGTCGAAGTGTTTGTCCAGCAGGGTGCCGTCCATGTCCAGGAGCACCCAGGTTACATCATCCCAGGGGAAAGTCATCAGGTTTCCTTTCTTGAATTCACTGCCTCTATTTATAGAAAAATTGATTATTTTTCAACCAGTGCGGCTCTTGACCCCGCTTTCGGTCATGCTTAATTTAACCTTAGTTAATCACGAAAAATCCTGAAAATCTCGTATATTAAGAAGGAGAACGTTATGCCGATTTTTTTCAGGGAACCGGGAAGGAATCCTTTCCGGGAAATGGAACAACTGCAGCGCCGCATGGACCGTCTCTTCCAGGACACCTATGCAACCGAGCGCTCTCCGTGGCAGGCGGGGGTGTATCCCCTGGTGAACCTCTCGGAAGACAAAGATCATCTCTATGTCCGGGCCGAGTTGCCCGGCGTTGCCGCCGCTGACCTGGAGATCACCCTGCAGGACAACAACCTGATCTTAAGGGGTGAGCGCAAGATTCCCGCGGAAGAAAAGCAGGTCAACTATCACCGCCGGGAGCGCGAATCCGGATTTTTCCGGCGGATCGTGGCCTTACCTGCGCAAGTTGCCGGCGGTAACGTGGAAGCCACTTCCAAGGACGGCATCCTGACCATCAAGCTGGCCAAGCCGGAAGAAGTCAAACCGCGCAAAATCGAAGTAAAGGTTGCTTAACTGCAGGTGTCAGGTGTCAGGTGCCAGGTGCCAGTAAAGACCTGATTCCAATCTGGAACCTGATTTGAAACCTGGAACCTGAAAAAGGAGGTTCATCCATGGCTGAACAAGAACTGCAAGCCAAGGCCAAAGAAGAGGCTCCGGCCAAAGGAGAGCGGGTCCGTCCGGGCCGGGTCTTCTTGCCGGCGGTGGATATATTCGAGACCCCCGAGACCCTGGTCCTGGTGGCCGATATGCCCGGGGTTTCCGGTGATAAAGTAACTCTGGACTTAAAGGAGAACCATCTCACCATTTACGGGGAAGTCGGCCCGCCTCTGGGTGAAGGTGAATCCATGGTGGATCAGGAATATTTCACCGGCGACTATCAGCGGGACTTCCACCTGGGCAGCCTCATCGATCAGAGCAAGATCGAGGCGACCATGAAGGATGGGGTGCTGCGGCTGGTGATGCACAAAGTGGAAAAGGCCAAGCCCCGGAAGATTGAGGTGAAAGTCGCCTGAAGCGCCGCTCAATAGGTGTCAGGTTTCGGGTTTGGTCTTCTTCTACCCCTGGAACCTGGCGCCTGTTTTGATCTTATTCTGACCTCTGACCCATACTTTAGTATTCTTCACACTCCTGAAACCTGACACCTGAAACCTGCTTCAATAGTACTCTTGAGTGTCCTCCCGCTCCAGGTCGTCGAACCGGGTGAACTTGGCCTCAAAATGGAGCTTCACCGTGCCGATGGGGCCGTTCCGCTGTTTGCCGAGGATGACTTCGGCGATGCCCTTGTTGTCGGCAGAATCCTTGCGGTAGACCTCATCCCGGTAGATGAACATGACCACGTCGGCGTCTTGCTCGATGGCGCCTGATTCCCGCAAATCCGACAATTGCGGCCGCTTGCGCTCCCGTTTCTCCGGCTCCCGGCTGAGCTGGGACAGGGCGATCACCGGCACCTTAAGCTCCTTGGCCAGGCCCTTCAAGGAGCGGGAGATCTCCGAGATTTGCTGCTCCCGGCTGGACAGTTCGGCCCGGCCCTGCATGAGTTGGAGATAGTCGATAACGATCAGCCCCAACTTGCCGTCGGCCTTGAGGCGGCGTGATTTGGCCCGGATGTCCAGGACGGTGGCCGCAGGGGTATCGTCGATGTAGATGGGACAATCCAGGAGTATCCCCGCGGCTTCCTGGAGCTTGCGCCATTCATCCCCGGTAAGGAAGGCGGCCCGGCGAATCTGGGACGCGTCCACCCGGCCTTCGCCGCTGAGCAGCCGGCGCACCAGTTGTTCTTTGGACATTTCGAGCGAGAAGAAGGCCACCGGCACCGGCGGCTTGGACCTGTACGCGGCGTTAAAGGCGATGTTCAGGGCTAAAGCGGTCTTGCCCATGCTGGGGCGGGCCGCCAGGATGATGAGGTCGCTGGCCTGGAACCCCGCGGTATAATTGTCCAGGTCCTTGAAGCCGCTGGTCACGCCGGTAAGCGACCCGTCCTTGCGCCCCCAGATAGCCTCCAGAGTAGCAATTTCGTTATCCACCAACGCGCTTAAGGGCGAAAAGCCCGGCCGCACCTTGGCTTCGGCCACCTGAAAGACTTTGTGCTCCGCGGCGTCCAAGAACTCGGCGACGTTTTCCACCGGGGACAGGCAGCCGGCAGCAATCTCCTGGCTGCAGTCCAGCAGCCGCCTGAGCACCGCCTTGTCCTTGACCAGGTTGGCGTAATACTCGGCGTTGGTGGCGAAACCCACCTGCTCGCTTAACCCCGCCAGGAACACCGGCCCCCCCACCCCTTCCAATTGTCCCCGTTCTTTCAAAAGGGCATTGACGGTCACCAGGTCCACGGGCTCGCCCTTGCCGTAAAGGTCCAGCATGGCCTGATAGATGCGGCCGTGGGCCTCCCGGTAGAAATCTTCGGGCACAATTACATCCGCAACGCGGTCCATGGCCTCCGGCCGCACCAGGATGGCCCCCAGCACCGACTGCTCGGCTTCGGGATTGGCCGGTGGGGTATAGCCGACGGGGACGGGATCCGCCGCCGCCGCAAAGCGCCTGTTAGGTTTGGACATAGGGTTGCCTCGGATTTTTTAAAATTATTAAAGAGCACCTGTTAATATCTTGTCATGTAGCAACATAAAAGACAACGTATCCATAAGAATCAAATATTTTAATGATATGGCTTTACACTCAAATCCGGTAA
Source organism: Desulfobaccales bacterium (assembly GCA_041648175.1). Classification (NCBI taxonomy): domain Bacteria; kingdom Pseudomonadati; phylum Thermodesulfobacteriota; class Desulfobaccia; order Desulfobaccales; species Desulfobaccales bacterium. Next base: position 3,594 of record JBAZPO010000020.1, read on the forward strand.
AAAGGCCATGTGCAATACCATGCCGATTCACCATTTCACTTTGATCTGAAATGTTATTAGTAGATTTCCAAAAAGATCCGGTTTCTATATAATCAAAAATAGTTTTGAATATTTCAATAGGAAACAATATTAATTTTCTTGAAAGAACTAAGCTTTTTAATTTTATGACACAATTGATAAAACTATTTGGGATACTAACATTACATTCCATTAAATAATCTTTAATTATCCCTTCGAATTGTGGAACTATTACAAAAATAGAACATATAAAATCATTCTGAAAATGCGCATCAATCGCTCTCTTAATATATTGAATTCTTTTTGAGAAAAAACCTAATTCCTCCCATTGCTTAATTTTTCTTTTAAAGTATTCTTTGTTATAATGTTCAGAAATAAGGTCAAGTATTTTGTCATTATCGATCGCCTCGGGGTTCTCAGGTAAATTTAAAAGAATATATGGATAATAACCTGGTGCCGGAGGCCAATTATTATATGATAAGAATACTAACTTCTCAATCGGTTTTATCTTCTCAAAAAATCTTTTATTATTTATAAAATCCAACAATGGGAATGGAATTGCAGAAGGTTTATCATCAATATTATATTTCTCTGGAATATTTGGTGTACAATCGAAAGCTAGAAAAAAATTAAAATACAAAGACTTATAATAAAAAAAGGCAGCCTTCTCGCCTTCATAAATTTGTGAAGTCATAAAATTGCAAGTTTCAGGATAGATATCATCCAATGTTATTAGTTCATTTATTCCCTTTTCCCTTTTAAGTTTAACTTCACAAATTAGTCTAACTTCTTCATTTAATTCTATTACAGTAATTGATTTTTGAGCAGGTTGTAATATTCTGAATTGATTTATTTCTATAGGAAGATCCTTTGGGTCAATCTTAAGTGTTTCAATCCTCTTATTAATTTCCGGTATTATGAATGATCTAACGAGGTCAGAAATAGTTCTATGATAACTCACTATTCTCACCATTAAATAGGCATTATTTAATCAATTATAAATATGCCTTCTTAGGTTTTCTGTTTACGGGTAAAAATCTGGACTGCTTAGAACCAATCAGCCGGACCGGAGAAAAGCGGCCCGCCAACGATGCTGGATCATAGAAAAAGTTGATCAGGAATGCAACCTTGGTCTGAGGCAGAGAGAGGCGATGGCAGGGAATTACTGGGAGGGCAGGATGGTGGTCTCCCTGTGATAAAAGGAGCTTGGCGGATGAGGCTGGTAACTCTCTCCTATAAATCCCCGCATTTCTTCCGTGGCGGCGAAATGTTTTGTGAGACTATAGAGTTACCCGCATTATGCTACGCCATAACCGAATTATCAGCTGTAGGCCGGGAAAGCGTAGCGCATCCCGCCTTTTTGACTGTCCATCTGAAGGATCGAGTCTCACATCGGTTCCGGCTTCATGACCGGAGATTGAGGAGGGGCTTCTTCTTTGGATTTCTGCGCGGCTACCTTCTTTTTTGCCTTCTTCTTTTTAGGTGGGGCTTCTTCAGCAACTACCGGGGAATCTTTCAGATAATTGGTCTTGGTCCAACCCTCGGCGCCGCTTTTCGGATGCCGCACCTTAAGCCATTGCCCGCCGGGTTCTGACAATTTTTCCACTTTATCATTGCGGTTCAATACCTTAACCACCTGGGTGTCGCCCAGGGGCAAGGCATGGAGTTCCAGGGTTTCAGGCCCCACGAACAAGGAGCCTTTCTTCAGCTCCGGCGGGGCCGCCAGTCTCTCCGGAGTTGCAGAAACCTGGTTCGCTGGCACCCAGCCCATGCTTTTGTCTTTAACCGCCAGCACCCGCCACCATCCCCTGCCATTATCTATGATCTTCTGTACTTCCTCCCCGCGCAACAAAAGCTTGTGGCCCGGGCAGTCATTGCTGGGACAGTCCCTCAGGGTTACATTCTCCCGAACAGAGTAGGCCTCGGTTATCGCTAGAGGCGTCTGGCTCAACAAAGAGCTTTGCAGCCAGCCAGTCCGGCCGGTCCGCTCAGAATACATCTGCCACCAATCTTCTCCGCGATTGTCCAAGAACTTAACCGCGTCGCCCCGGTAAAGCTCGGCCACCACCTGGCAGTTATACTCCGGACATTCTCTCAGATAGGAAATTAGCGTGGTCACATAATAGGTTTCAGGAGCCTCTGCGACCTGAGGCGCCGCACATGCGCTTATCAACGCCAGGACCAGACACAGCAGACCCAGGCCCTGCTTCTTTGTCCGCACCGCCATATACGCCTCGGTGGTCAAGGGTTGTGCACCGGGTCCAGTTGCTTGATCCGCCACCCTCCGCCCTCCTGGGAGAACCATACCTTATAGGCCAGGGTCGATTTCTCCTTTTCCCGATTGCTCAGGTTCATGGTTTCGAAAGACCACCTGACCAGGGCTGTCAGGGTGTTCGGGTCCAGGACGGAAAAATCTCGCATCTCATAGTGTAAAGCGAGATAGTCATACTTCTTCCAGATCGCCAGAGTCTTCTGTTGTTTCTTATCAAGACCAGGAAAAGTGCTGGTATAAGATTTCTGAAATTTTGAAATGTCCTTTTCCAGTTGTGCGGCGCGCAGATTGTTGAGTACCGCCGCCGCCTGGGTTTGCAGACCGGTGGGCTCTGCCACCGATGCGGTCTGGGCGGGCGCTTTGCCTTCCGGTGGCAGCGGGGGCGCGGCAGGGATAGCCTGGTTAGACAAACTGACTGGCTGAGTCGGCTTTAAAACGGTAATGTGCGTCGAGACCGCGGGAGGCGGCGCCGGGGTGGTTCTTCGCACAATCGCCCACACCAGAACCGGAATGACCAAGAGCGAACTCAACAGACCGGCGGCAATCCAGCGATTCCTTCTGCGGGGAGGCTTGAGCAAAGTGACCAGGGGCGAGTGGTCGGGTTCATGGAGACTTAAAATTTGCTCTGCCGGCCCGTCCTCAGCGCCTTTATACTCCACCGGCGACTGGCATTGCTGGCAGAACCATTGCCGGGACCTTACCCTGGCCCCACATTGGGGACAAAAAGCCCGGTCAAATTCCGGCAGCAATAGGTTTGCACCACAAGAATGGCAAAATTTTGCATCATTCCTGATAGGGGTATGGCAATAAGGGCATCCTGCCATGGCTAACCCCGTGATTCTTCTCGTTGAATTTTATTTACCCGGTATTGTTCTGATTTAAACTTATTCATATTATTGAATGTTGTCAATAACTATATAAGATAGCTAACGTCATTTTTAACCTGCTTGCGAGAAGCATTGTCATTCTGAGTGAAGCGAAGAATCTTGCTTTTTCAATAGGTTGAATCCTTCACTTTGTTCAGGATGACAGATAATATCGGTTTTGAAATGGCTTGTAGCCAAATTCAGAAGTTGAAGGCGGTAAGGATAATCTAAATAACGCAAGGCAGGTTTGTGGAGGCCGACGCTGGGAACTTCAGAAATACCGGAGGTCAAATCATATTAAATTTGTTGCATAAATTGTCTGGCCGGGTTTTGACCAGGGCAATTTACTGCCTTGCCTAACCTAAAGCTCGGAGGAGAAGATAGAGGCCACTTACGAAGACTTATGAAAAAATGCAAAAAGGCCCCTAACCTCTTCCCCCGATTTCCGCTTGCTCAAATTCAGGCGCTTTCGGCCACCACTTCCACGGTGATCGTGCCCTTGACTTCAGGCGCCATGCGGACTGTGACTTCGTAGGTGCCTAACTTCTTGATGGGCTCCGCCAACTCCAACTGCTTTTTATCCACTTCAACCCCCTGGTCGGCCAGGGCCTCGGCGATCATGCCCACGGTGACGGAACCGTAAAGCCGCTCTTCCTCGCCCACCCGCTGGGCAATAGTGACGCTGACGCCCTGCAGGTGAGCCACCTGAACCATGGCGGCTTCCCGGATCTGAGCCTGGGCCTGAAGATACTTGGCCTTGGCCTTCTCCACCCGGGTCAGGTTGCCTGAGGTGGCCTCCATGGCCTTCCCTTGGGGAATCAGATAGTTACGGGCATAACCCCGGGCCACGTCCACTACCGCGCCCATGGCGCCCAAAGGGCTAACATCTTCTGTCAATATGACCTTCAACGGCAAGTCCTCCTCAAGACTCCTTGGGCCGATGCAACCGGCGAAAATCCAGCCACAGGTCCATCAACCCCAGGGTAATAATCACGAAAAACACCGGATTCAGGAACATCAACGGGTAGCCGATTATCCGGAGCACCCGGGGCAAACCCAGGCGCTGAAACCAGGTGGCAACCACCGCCAACCCCTGAGCAAAATAGAGCACCGCCAGTACCAGGAGCAGGTTCAGACCCAAGAACCGCACCGCGCTCACCGGCACCAACAGAAGAAACCCGGCACCCAGTAAGGGGAAGATCAGCCACTCCGGCGCCGCCCAGCGAGAAAGCGGCGGCCCCATTTCGCCCCAGCCCAAAAGAATGAATAACTGCCGGGCCAGAACAACGTTCAGCCAGGCCACCAGCCCCAGGTTGGCAACCATCAGCCCCGGCAAGAGGCGTTCCAGCAAGACTTGCAGTTCGGCCGAGGCCACGCCCGGAATCAGCGCGCCCGAGGCGCCGCCGGCGTCTCCCAAGATCTTGGCAACGGTTGCCATGATCTCGGCGGTCTTTTGAGCCAGCAGGTCCTGGGGGGCCAGGCCCAGATAGAACGCCTGCCCGACAAAGATCAGCACCGCAAGGACGCTTAAGGCAACCACCGTATAGATGATGGCCTGTGGCGCCAAAATTCCCCGGCATTGGAGGCTGGCCAGCACCACCCCCATAGCCAACAGATTCATGAAGCCCAAGTTTTGCCAGAAGGTGTCCAGTGTGGGGTGCAGGCAAAAGATGAGAACCACCACGGCCAGGGCTAAAGCCAAGGCCGCCAACTCACCTGACCGCCGGCCCGCCACCAACACCGGCAAAGGTGCCAGGACGCCAACCACCAGCAAAGCCACAGGATTTACCTGGGCCCCCACGAATCCTGCCAGCAGGGCGCTCAGGCAAAAGATCCAGACGAGGCGACCTCTGCCCACGGCTTAAAGCCCCCTCGCGCCCTTACGTGGGCGGCTGTGCAGGGGTATAGGCAATCAGGGCCAGGAGCCGGGCCTGTTTGATGGCCCGGGTGACCCGCCGTTGATGGCGGGCGCAGTTCCCCGAGATGCGCCGGGGAATGATCTTCCCCCGCTCCGTGACAAATTGTCTCAGAGTATTGACATCTTTGTAATCAATGGGCAAATTGGCGTCCACACAAAAACGGCAGACCTTGCGGCGGACGTAAAATTGTTTCCGTTTGCGACGAGGCATTACAGGCACGGGTTAGTCCTCCTTGGCCGGGGCTGCAGGTTCGGAAGGAGCGGCGGCTTCAACCATTGCTCCGGGTTCCTCAGCGCTAACGGCGGCTTCGGGCTCGGGCGCCGGCGCGGCCGCCTTGGCCTTGGCCGCGATCTCGGCCTGCAAAGCCTCCAGATTCACTTTGTCTGATTTCTTGGTGGTGATGTAGCGAATGATGCGGTCGTCAATCCGGTAGTTGCGTTCCAGCTCCTTGACCGTCTCGGACGACCCGGCAAAATCGGCTAACACATAGTAACCGCGGATGGTGCCTTGGATTTTGTAGGACAGCTTGCGGCGGCCCCACTCTTCCAGCCCCACCACGGTGCCACCTTGGGAGGAGATAATCCGGGAAAATTTTTCGATGGCGGACTTGACTTCTTCATCCGGGAGATCGCCATTCACCACCCAGACAGACTCATAACGACGCATTCTTCCTCCTTATGGTCGTTGGCCCTGGAGCACGTTGGCCCAGAGCAAGGAAGGTAAAAAATAATATTTATCAGAATGACAGAGGCTTGTCAACTACGGCGGAGATAGGCGAAGCCGGAACCATCTTGGCACTTAAGCCCGATCATCCCGGCTCCGCCTCAGTGAGAACTCCTACTGGACCGAAAAACTCGCGTCCTTTTGCGAAGTCCCGTAACTGCTCGTCACCCGGCTGGTGACGGTATAGGTGCCGCGCGTGGCGTTGTTGGGCAAGGCATAACTCACGTTGTCACTGAAAGTCCCATTGGCATTGGAAACCGTGGTCTGGTAAGGCGACCCCACCATTTGCCCGTTGACCCGAATCTCCCGCACCAGGGTGACAGACACCGGGGCGTTGGCCGGCGTCAGAATGGTGTAAGTCATCCCCAGGCTAACCTGTTGCCCTGGCCGTACGCTGGCCGGAGAGGCGCTCACGTTGTCCACGCTAACCACGTTGCCCTGGCCCTGATAGTTATAAGCCTGGGCCGCAGCCTGGGACGAGCGGATCTCGCTGTTGCGATGAGCAGCATAAAGCGTCGCCCCCACGCCACCTATGAGGCCCCCTGCAGCCGCGCCCACCCAGGCTCCCGTTGCCGGGTTGCCGGTCGCCGCGCCGATGATGGAACCGATGGCCGCACCGGTGGCAGCCCCACCCAAGGCCCCGGCCCCGGCCGAGCGATATGGATCATAATAACCGCTCTCGCTGACACAGCCTACTAAAGACACGGCAAAGATTACCACGAGTGCAATTGCCAACCATTTCCGGGTCATCTTGTCCCCTCCTCATCAACGCTGTTCAAGCCAGAATACCTGCGCCCGTTGCCGGGAAAAGTCGACCATGATTCGTTATCGTCTTGTCTATATATCATTAATGTCTGAGAGCCCAAGTTTCAAGCCCTAACCCCCGCTTTTCAGACTTCCCGGCCCACCGACATCCGCACCTGATCCAGGATGCCGTTGACAAAGCCCCCGGAGGCCTCACTCCCATACCGTTTCGCCATTTCCACCGCCTCGTTGATCACCACTTTGGGCGGGATTCCGGGCTGGTACAAAAGTTCATAGATGGCCAGCCTCAGGAGATTGCGGTCCACAACGGTCATGCGTTCCAGGCGCCAATGCTCCGAGTAACGCACGATCAGGGCATCAAGTTCCTCCACGTGGGACCCAACTCCGGCCACCAATTCCTCCAGATAGGCAGGAGGAGCGCCCTCCTCGTCCTGAAAATGGCTCCAGAACCGCTCCAAGGCCGCAGGATCAGGCGGCTCGGAGAACTCACCCTGATAGAGGAATTGCAGCGCCCATTCCCGGCACCGGCTGCGGGAATAATCCGCCAACCAGCTAGGCCCCCAACTCTTTCAGGAGGTTTACCATTTCGATGGCGGCTTCCGCCGCGGCAAAGCCTTTGTTGCCCGCCTTACTGCCGGCCCGTTCGATGGCCTGTTCCAGATTTTCGGTGGTCAGGATGCCGAAGGCAATGGGAACCGCGCTCTCCAGGGACACCTGCGCGATGCCCTTGCTCACTTCCGCGGCCACGTAATCGAAATGGGGCGTCGAGCCCCGGATCACCGCGCCCAGGCAAATGACTGCGTCAAAGGCCCGGCCCTGGGCCAGGCGCTTAGCCACCAGGGGAATCTCCCAGGCTCCGGGCACCCGCACCACCGTCAGGGCATCCTCGCTGACTCCCTGCCGGCGCAGACAATCCAGCGCCCCTTCAAGCAAGCGCTCGGTAATAAAAGAATTGAACCGGCTGACGATCAAGGCAAATTTCAGGCCTGTTGCGATGAGCTTGCCTTCTACGTTACGCATTTAACCCCCCAGGTTTCAGGTTTCAGGTTCCGGGTTTTAGGTTTCAGGTTCCGGGTCCAGGTTCGATTTTGTCCCAAAACCTAAAACCTGACACCTGAAACCTGACACCTGCTCTTAAACCATCTTCAGCAGGTGCCCCATCTTCTGGCATTTGGTCTTGAGATAGTGGCGATTCACCCGATTGGGGGGAATCTCCAGGGCCACCCGTTCCACCATGGTGAGGCCGTAGCCCTCCAGGCCGATGATCTTCTTGGGGTTATTGGTCATGAGGCGCATCTTCCGGACTCCCAGGTCCCTGAGGATCTGCGCCCCGATGCCGTAATCCCTCAGGTCAGCCTTGAACCCCAGAGCCTCGTTGGCCTCCACCGTGTCCGCACCCTGGTCCTGGAGCTCGTAGGCCCTGAGCTTGTTGACCAACCCGATGCCCCGGCCCTCCTGGTGCATGTAAAGGATGACGCCCTTGCCTTCGCACTCCACCAACTCCATGGCGGACTCCAACTGATCGCCGCAGTCGCAGCGCATGGAGTGAAACACATCTCCGGTGACGCATTCGGAGTGGACCCGCACCAAAACCGCTTCATCGGGGCTGATCTCGCCTTTCACCAGCGCGACGTGCTGGTTGTCATCCACGTCGTTGTCATAGGCGATGGCGGTAAACTCCCCGAACGCGGTGGGCAACTTGACGGTGGCCCGCCGGTGTACAAAGGATTCGTGCCGCAGACGATGTTCCACCAGATCAGCGATAGTTGCGATCTTGATATTATGTTCCGCAGCGAATTTCTCCAGGTCCGGCATCCGAGCCATGGTGCCGTCGTCCTTCATGATTTCGCAGATAACCGCCGCGCCTTTCAGTCCGGCCAGGCGGGCCACGTCCACGGAACCCTCGGTCTGCCCGGTGCGTACCAGCACGCCGCCTTTGCGGGCCCGGATGGGGAAGACGTGCCCCGGGCTGACGATGTGTTCGGGATGGGAATCATCGGCCACCGCGGTGAGAATAGTGGTGGCCCGGTCCGCCGCGGAAATCCCGGTGGTGACTCCCCGCCGGGCCTCGATGGACACGGTGAACGCAGTCTTGAAACCCGACTGGTTATCCCGCACCATTTGGGGCAGTTGCAGGCGCTCAATGATATCCGAACCCAAGGCCAGACAGATCAGCCCCCGCCCGAAGCGGGCCATGAAATTGATGGCCTCGGGCGTGACCAGTTCAGCGGCCATGGTAAGATCGCCTTCGTTTTCCCGGTCCTCGTCGTCCACCAGGATGATCATCTTACCCTGGCGTATGTCCTTAATCGCTTCTTCAATGGGTACTACCGTCATGGTTATAGTCCTGTTTTCGGTTTTCGGTTTTCTGTTTTCGGTTAACAAAAGTTACTTATATTCGGTGGCGCCAGGTTTTCAACCTGTGCAGTTATAGGGCGGCCCATGGCCGCCATAAATCGGCGTGCACGGCACGCCCTATAATTCTTAATATTTGGTGGCACAGGTTTTCAACCTGTGCAGCGCGGGTGTAGGTTGCGCCCTGCGCACCATCCTTAGGCTTTTACTGTTTACTGCTCACTGCTTACACTTTTACTGCTTACTGCTCACTGCTTACTTATAAAAACCCTTGCCGGGCCAATAATTCCGCGCTAACCCCTTCCCCCTGCGGCGCATCTTTACCCAGCAGCCGAGCCACGTATTTGCCGATAATGTCCATCTCCAGATTGACCCGGTCGCCCACTTTAAGTGCATTCAGAGTGGTCGCTGCCGCGGTGTGGGGGATGATGTTCACCGTAAAGGTGTTACCCTGGCAGGAGTTCACGGTCAGGGAGACCCCCTCGATGGCGATGGAGCCTTTCTCGATGACCAGGCGGCTCAAAGGCCCAGGCACTTCAACCTTGAGACCCAGGTGGGCCGGGCCGGGCCGCCGGTCCCGCACCACGCCGGGGCAGTCCACATGCCCGGTGACCAGATGCCCGCCCAGGCGGTCGCCGATCCTCAATGATCTCTCTAAGTTTACCCGGTCGCCCACCTTTTTCAAGGGGAAAGTCGTACGTTTCAGGGTCTCCGGCGATACCTCGAAACTGGCCTTAGGCGGGGCTAGGTCAACCACCGTGAGGCAGGACCCGGCCACCGCCACCGACTCCCCCAAGGTGAGCTCCCCCGCGGGAAACGAGGTCTTCAGCGTAAGACGCAGGCCCTCGGCCATAGGAGTTAACGCCACGATCACGCCGACGCCTTCCACCAGCCCGGTGAACATATTCGTAGTCCATCCTCTATTCCCCTCTCCTCTTGAGGGGAGAGGGCCAGGGTGAGGGGTGATAAAATTAATCCTTGAAACCGAATATAAGCGGTGAATTATCTTGTAATTTTACACTATGCCGCCGCATAAGAAAACGCCTTTCCCCCATAAAAAAAACGGCGCCCCAAAAGGACGCCGCCTTGATGCTAAACTGGAAAACCCTGATAGCTGCATGATGGGAGGCGAACCCGGTCTCCCACCCTTCGTTTACCCCTCGGATGAGGGGATGCTTGCTTTTAGCCGAAAATCCGCCGCCGAAAGGCCACCAGACCCAGCAGGCCGGATCCCATCAGGATGGCGCTGGGGGGCACGGGAACGTTGGTGAACGGAAGATCGACCTGGAGGACGGCTGGGCCTCCACAGCACTCACCATACACCAACTCGAAGGGGAAGTTGCCCGATGGCCCCGTGTACGTTTCTGTCGTAGTAGTGGGCGATGTGGGTCCAGGGTTGAACCCAAGGTCGACACCACCGATGATCAGCGTCAAACCATCATCATGCGTCACGGTGAATGTCTGTCCAGTGGTTACCGTGACCAAGCCTTTAAACTGTACCAAGGTGCCCTGGCTACCGTTATCCATAAGCGAGGCAAGGGTGCCAGCAGTATTCTCTACGATATTGAAGGCACCACTACTAGCAAGCCATGTCCCGACTGTGACGCTTGTGCCAGAAAAGTTAAATGGCGAATTTACGTCGAACGCGACGTCTGCGGTTGTTCCAGGCACATTCGCAGGGATGGCGTTCTGGGAGGTTGCCTCGGGAACGTGCCAGAGATTTCCTGTAATCACGTTGGTCGCTTGGGCCGACAGCGCCAGGCCCATGACCATGATGGCCGCTAAGACAAAAATTCCAAGTTTCTTCATAAAGAACTCTCCTTTAAAGAATTGTGTTAATTCATAAAAACATCTTAAAACACAATATCTGCGCGAAAAAACTCGCCGCCCATCACCTCCCCGATGACATCCCTATCAGGATATTTTGAAAATGGTCACTGTGCTAATCAATCCCGGCAACAAGCCCCAAGAAGCCCACGACTTACCTCGCCACCGGCAGTTTCTCCCTTTGTTCATTTTCGTGAACTAGTGAATATAATTATTTTTAATAATATTTTTATCTGAGTTAATGCATATTATATGCCCCTCCATTGCTATATTTTATTAATTAATTAATTCAATGACATACCTATATCTCATCTATTTTTTAAGAATTTACTTGGTTAAATAAATGAACATAATTCTATATTAATTGTTTTATTGACTAATTATATTAATTAGTTGATTAATGTTTATATTGATGAACCTAATTTAATTAATCCATTTTTCATGGACGGCCAGGGAGTATTGACAAGATTCTCTCGTCTCCAAAAAAACGGCGCCCTTAGAAGGACGCCGCCTTGACGATAAACAGTAAACCCTGTTAACTTGATTACGGGAGGCGAGCGGGTCTATCCTCCCCTCCAGGTGAGAAACTGTTTGCCTTTAGCTGATAAAACGCCTCCGCCAAGCAACCAGGCCCAGCAGACCGGAGCTCAGCAGGAGTACACTGGGGGGCACGGGCACCACTTGGGCGACCATGTCATTATAATCCGAATCACCATAGGGCTGACTGTTGCTACCGTCTTCAAAAGCCACGATGTATTGCCCCGCGTAGGCCGCGTCGAATTGGCCGAGGTCGAAGATAAAACCGGAAGACTGGTTTCCAACCCCATTTTGGTTTTGAGTTGTCTTGGCCGCAAGCCCATCAGGTGTGTCTGAGAAGCCGAAGCTGGCCGGTTCGATGAACGTCGTACCTGAAAAGCCAGATTGGTTGGTGGGACTCGTCGGTAAATTTAGCAAGTTTTGGCTGGGAACATCTAGCGTCTGGCTAAAAGCTGAGGCTTTTGCCCAGTTTAATAAAGTGTAAGAGCCATCAGGCAAGGTTTCTAGAACGGTTGCGTTCTGCAAATCGTTCTGGGAGAGGGTTAAGGTGGTCCACCCATTGATAATGTCCCAAAGGTTAGCTTCGCCAGCGGGAGCGAGATTAATGGTCTGAAACGCATGCGCCGAAAATGTCAAACCCATAACCATGATAGCCGCCAGAGCGACTATTCCAAGTTTTTTCATGAGTTTTCTCCTCCTTTAATTGCTTGTTTGATGAAAAGGGTTAGCACGCTGCATCCACGAATTGCCTGTGGAAAAATCGATGAGTCACCTCCTCGATACATCCCTGTATAAATATTTTGAAAATAGTCACTGTGCGATCAATTCAGGCTACAAGCCACACAAAACACAGGCTTGCCTCTGTGTTTTGCTTCCTCTTGTTCATTTTCATGAACTAATAAATTAAATTAATATTAATAAGATATTTACATTATATTTAATGCAATTTTTATACCCTTTTATTAATTAATTGATTTAATTAACTAATTACATATTTATAGTTCTCTATGTGATATTTATTAAATTTTAATTGTTTATTTTTTTATACATAAATTTCCATCAAACCATTTTTATGTAACAATTATAGTTGGTTCAATAATGGTTCATTAATTGACCAAACATAATCAACATAATTTTCATGAACGGCCAGGAAGTTATTGACGAGGTTTTCCAATCTGAAAACTGCGTGAGAGTGAGGGAAAATATAGGCAGGCAAAGCGACTGCGGTTATTAAAAGAGAAAGGCAGGACCACCATGGCCCTGCCTTTTGTAATTCGAGAAGCGCCGGGCAGACTTAGGCGCCCTCTATAAATCTGGTTTAAACAGAGGGCCTGGACCGCATGGCTCCCGCCCCTCCATTACCTGTTTCTCAGGCCACCGTAACCTCTTTGGTCAGGAAAACGTCCTGGATGGCATTAAAAAGTTCCACCCCTTCCTTCATGGGCCGTTGGAAAGTCTTGCGCCCGGAGATCAGCCCTGTGCCCCCGGCCCGCTTGTTGACCACCGCGGTGCGCACCGCGTCGGCCAGGTCGTTCTTGCCGGAACCGCCGCCCGAATTGATCAGCCCCGCCCGCCCCATGAAGCAGTTGGCCACCTGGTAGCGGCACAGGTCGATGGGATGGTTGGGGGCCAGTTTGGTGTAGACCAACTCGCTGGTCTTGCCGAATTTGACGGCCTTATAGCCGCCGTTATTCTCCGCCAGCTTCTGCTTGATGATATCCGCCTCGATGGTCACCCCCAGATAATTCGCCTGCCCGGTGAGGTCCGCGGAGGCGTGGAAATCTCCCTCCGCGGTCTTGAACGCCGAGTTGCGCAGGTAGCACCAGAGGATGCAGGCCATGCCCAATTCGTGGGCCAGTTTGAAGGCTTCAGAAATTTCCAGAATCTGCCGCCGGGACTCAACGGAGCCGAAATAGATGGTGGCCCCCACGGCCACCGCACCCATGTCAAAGGCCTGCTCCACGCTGGCAAACAGGGTCTGGTCGTAAAAGTTGGGGTAGGAGAGCATCTCGTTGTGGTTGATCTTGACGATGAAAGGGATCTTATAGGCGTACTTCCGCGCCACCGAACCCAATATCCCCATGGTGGAGGCCACTGCGTTGCAGCCCCCCTCGATGGCCAGCTTGATGATGTTCTCCGGGTCGAAGTACATGGGGTTGGGGGCAAAGGAAGCGGCCGCGGAATGCTCTACCCCCTGGTCCACCGGCAGGATGGAAAGATAGCCGGTCCCGGCCAGACGGCCGTGCCCGAACAGAGCGCCTAAAGACCGCAACACCCCCGGGGACCGGTCGCTGCCTACCCAGACCCGGTCGATGAAATCCGGCCCCGGCAGATGCAGGCTCTCCTTGGGGAACCCCGTACATTTATGGTTCAGCAGGTCCTCGGCTTCCGCACCTAATAACGATTGGATTTTTTTAATCATAAGGCCACCTCCTAAAAGACGGTTTTCGGTTTTCGGTTTTTGGTGGCACAGGCTTTCCAGCCTGTGCAGGAGTCATGTGGGCGGGCCTTGCCCTCCATGAGCTACTACGCCCTCGTTCCCAAGCTGCGCTTTACATCCTCGTTCCCACGTTGTACTTGGGAACGTAACTTTTCGCCCAAGCTCTGCTTGGGCTCCTCTTGTAAGGGCTGACCTGCGTGTCCGCCCTCTATCGCTGCACGCCTCCCACCTCACTCCTTATATCTTTCTCTCCCTTGATGGGAGGGCCAGGGTCAGAGGCGATTAAGAATAAACTTTTAGCGATGCGTATAGCTTCATTTAATATAAGATTCCCACGTGGTTAGACAAGGGTTTCCTTCCCCTTATAATTTGCCTCCATAAGTTCCAAAGCCACCTTCGCAGCCCGGGCCGACGCCCCCGGCCCCCCCAGACGCCTGATCACCGTAGCCAGTCCCCGGCGCACCGCAATCATGCACTCAGGGTCTTTAATGAGATTCAAGACCTCCCGGGCCAAATGCTCCGGGGTAAAATCATCCTGGATGAGTTCGGGAAAAATCCGCTCCCCCGCCAAAAGATTAGCCATGCCCACATGCTCCACCCGGATGAGCCGGCGGGCCACCGCAAAGGTGAGGGGCGAGACCCGATAGACAATGACCGTGGGCACCGCAGCCAGGGCCGCCTCCACCGTGGCCGTGCCCGAGGCCACCACTGCCACCTGCGCCGCACCCATGGCCTGATAGGACTGACCGGCAATGATTTTGATGGTAGGGCCGGGGAAAGTTTTTATATGTGGCGCCGGCGCCCCCGCCGGCGTTTGAACAGCCGAGGGCGGCTGTTCCACATGTTCTCCCCCCAAAAATTCCTCTACAACCCCCTCCACCAGTCCCGCCGGCGCGGTGGAGGCCAGGGGCAGGATAAACTGGGTTTGGGGGATAGCTTGGTGGATAAGGTGCGCGGCCTTAAGGATGATGGGCAGATGCCGCTCGATTTCGCCGGCCCGGCTGCCAGGCAAAAGCGCAATGGTAAGACGCTCCGGGTCCAAATTATGCGCGGCCAGGAAGGTCTTGCGGTCCGGCAGGGGCGGCAGGGTTTCTCTAAAGGGATGGCCCACGTACGAAACGGCCACGCCGCGCTCTTTGTAGAAATCGGCTTCAAAGGGAAAGATGACCACCATGCGGTCGGTAAGGCGCGCGATGGTCCGCACCCGGTAGGTGCGCCAGGCCCAGACCTGCGGGCTGATGTAATAGAGCACCGGCACTCGCCAATATTTTGCCAGGCGGGCCACCCAAAAGTTGAAGTCGGGAAAATCCACCAGGATGGCCAAATCGGGGGGTTCGGTTTTCAGGGCCCGGCCGATGGCCGCCAGCCCTCGCCAGATCGACGGCAGGTGCTTCACCACTTCCAGGAGGCCCACCACGGCCAGCTCCGACGCGTGACACAGCAGGCGCACCCCCTGCCCTTCCAGCGCCTCCCCCCCTACCCCGAAAAACTCCGTCTGAGGCGCCGCTTCCCGGATGGCCGCCACCAGCCGGGCCGCATGGTCATCACCGGAGGCCTCGCCTGCGACGATAAGGATACGGGGGGGCTTGCTCCCCGGGGGAAAAGGCGAAGAGGGAAAAAGGGAAAAAGGGGAAGAATCTCTCATAAGGTTATTTGGTGGAACCACGACCTATGTGCATTCCAAGATTAGTTTGGTGAAAATAAAGCTCCAAGCACAGCTTGGGAACCAGAATAAATAAATTTTAGATTTTTAAGTTTTCCTCCCTTTTCGCCCTTTCCCCTTTTTCCCTTTTACCCCTTAGTAGTCATAGGGCGGCCCGTGGCCGCCAGCTTTTGCAGCACCCAAAATCCCCATCAATTAATGAAATCTTTGCGGGAAATAATCTATTAACCCACATCATTTCCGGGAACGCACCGCCAACGCCAGTCTGCCGTAGCCGTAGTTCATGCTGTGCCAGCCCTCCAGGTTGTTGTAGAAGGCCAATCCCCAGGCCGACCAGGCGTTGTTCAACTGCCCAGACCATACATAGGCCCCGGTAGTTTGAAATATGGGGTCCATATTGTTAGGGGACGCCCCTTTTTGATAGATGGCTTTCAATTCCGGAACGGTGGGCAGACGCCAGCCGCCTCCGCCCACGGTGAGATTCTCCGTCCAAGCTTTGGCCTCATGCCAAGTGTTGTCGTGGTTGGGGCCTACATACCACTCAAGGCCGGTGACGCTGTCGCTGATAACGCCATTAGCAGCTTTGGTAAATCTCATGGGCTGGCCCTTGCCGTCCGCCACCTGGGCCTCCACGGAACTGCTCTGGCCGAAACCCCACACCACCAACAAAACCGAAACCATCATGCTCAAACGAAACCATCGTGCCATGTTTAACCCTCCAGTATTAATTGGGGGAAAAAATCATTACCTGGCCTATCCTCTCTCTTATGGCTTAATATAGGGCGGCCCATGGCCGCCGAAATTTGTCGGGAAGGCGTGCACGGCACGCCCTATGACTCTAATTTTTAAAGAGGTCTATTTGCTTCCCCCCCTTTTCGCCTTTTCGCCTTTTCTCCTTTTCCCCCCAGGTTTTTACCCCTTCGCTTTTTTCATGGCGGCGTTGATTTCCAACGCCAGGTCCAGGGCGGCCCGGCCGGCCTCGCCGGGGATGAGGGCCTCACCGCCGGTTTGGATAGCCTGGACAAAGGCCACGATCTCTTTGAGCAGCACGTCTTCCTGGGAAAAGCGCCGGGTCTCCAGGGCCACTCCCGGCAGCGGCCCGATGGCGCCGTCCTTGCGGGAGGCCGCGGTGAGTTCCCGGTTCTCGAAGTCCACTGCCAGGTAGGCGTCAGGCTGGAAGAGACGGAACTTGCGCATGCTCTTGAAGGACATCCGGGATGCCGTGAGGTTGGCGATGCAGCCGTCGCCGAACTCCAGCCGGACGTTGGCCAGGTCCACGCGGTCGGTGAGGACCGAGATGCCCGCGGCCCGAATCTCGGTGACCGGCGTTGGCACCAGGTTCAGGACATGGTCCAGGTCGTGGATCATCAAATCCAGAACCACGTCCACGTCGGTGCCCCGTTCCTTAAAAAACGACAGGCGGTGGCTCTCGATAAAGCGGGGGTGCCCGGATCGCCGTTTCAGTTCTTCCATGGCCGAGTTGAAGCGCTCCAGGTGCCCCACCATAAGGATAAGGCCTCGCTCCCGGGACAGGTGCACCAGTTCGTCGGCTTCGGCCACGGTCACGGTGATGGGTTTTTCCACCAGCACCTGGCAGCCGGCTAACAGCGCGTCCCGGACCACCTCAAAATGCATCGACGTTGGGACCGCCACACTCACCGCCGCAACCTGGGGCAGGAGGTCATGGTAGTCAACAAAGTCCTGAGTATGCAGGGCGTGGGCGACTTTGCAGGCTTGGTCCCGGTTCAGGTCCGCCACTCCCACCAACTCCGTTTCCTCCAATGCAGCATACTTTTCCGCGTGGAAACGGCCCAAATAACCAACGCCAATGACGCCAACTTTTACCGGTTCGATCATGAATTTTTACCGTTTTCGTCTTGAGAAACAAACCCATCGGTGGGGCGGGCCTCCGTGCCCACCACCACAAATATTAAGAGAGTTTGTTATTACTGAGAATGTGAATATGTTACCCCGCCCTAAGATACGGCGGCCTCAAATGGCGCGCCGTTTTGCCCATGATACCGGAAAAGGGTCTCACAAGGCAATGAAAACCGGGGGGAAATTCCGTTTGACAACTGCGCCTCGAAAAGTTAATAATTTTTATTGAGGTTACGGAGGTAGGATTAATGGTGGAGAAGGCCAAATTTATCTGGTTCGACGGCAAGATGATCCCCTGGGATCAGGCCCAGGTTCACGTCCTCACCCATACTCTGCATTATGGGCTGGGAGTCTTTGAAGGCATTCGGGCTTATCAATGCGCTGATGGCCGCACCGCCATTTTTCGTCTGCCGGAGCACATCCGGCGCCTGTTCGATTCCGCCCACGTCATGCTGATCAACATCCCCTTTAGCCAGGATGAGGTCAAGGCCGCGTGCTGCGAACTCCTGCGGGTCAACGCCCAAAAAGAGGCGTACATCCGCCCCCTGGTCTTCCTGGGGGAAGGCGTCATGGGGCTCAACCCCAAGGGTAGTCCCATCCAGGTGACGGTGATCAGTTGGGTCTGGGGGGCTTACCTGGGTGATGAGGGCCTGCGTAAAGGCATACGGGTCAAGACGTCCTCATTCATCCGTCACCACGTCAACATCATGATGACTAAGACCAAAACCGTGGGGAACTACGTCAATTCCATCATGGCCAAACAGGAGGCCATCCAGGCTGGCTGTGACGAAGCCTTGCTGTTGGATACGGCCGGCTACGTCTGTGAGGCCTCCGGGGAAAATATTTTCATCGTCAAAGACGGCGTGCTCAAGACGCCGCCCTTGACCTCGATCCTGCCGGGCATAACCCGGGACTGCATTATCACTATAGCCAGGGACCTGGGTATGGAAGTGAAGGAAGACCGGTTCTCCCGCGACGAGCTGTACCTGGCGGATGAGGCCTTCTTCACCGGGACTGCGGCCGAAGTCACCCCCATCCGGGAAGTGGACGGCCGGATCATCGGCCCGGGTCAGCCCGGCCCGGTTACCATGCAAATCCAGGATACCTATTTCGCGGCGGTCAAGGGCGCCAATTCCCGCTACGAGCGCTGGCTGACCTATATTTAATTTGTGTTGACATTGTAGGGGCGCACCTGTGTGTGCGCCCTTTTTTCCCTGGTTCCCAAGTTGCACTTGGGAACCCATATATCCCCCAAGCTGGGCTTGGGACCTTTTACTTCATACTAAATCGCCCCATCAATCAGTCCTCCGGGTCCAGACTTACCATGAGAAAGGCATGTTGCGTCAAGGTTACCGAGACTTTCCCGTCTGAATGAAACACCGCGGGCAAGTCCGGGCCGGGACCGTGCCAGCGCGCCTCTCCCGACGCCAGGCGTTTTAGCCAGCGTCCGCAAGGCAAGGGGACCTCGACTGACCGAGCCGTGTCACCAAGATTGAAGATGGCGGCCACCTGCGCCTCGCGGCCAAAGCCGCGCACGACCAGGGTGCTCTCTCGCTCCAGGCACACCACTTCCAGGCGATCTTTACTTAATCCCGCGCCCGCCCGAGTTTCATTGCGAAGCTTTATCAATTCCTTGTAAAATTCATACAGGATGCGATGCTTTCCCTGATGCCCCAGGCTGTGATTTAATCTGGCGCTCTGTTGGGTCGCTTCTTCCTGCGGGTCCGGTGGCTCATCCGACCCCTGTGCATACTCAAACTCTTCCCGACGCCCACGGCGGACCATTTCTACCAAATCCGGGTCAGAATGGCTGACGAAATAAGGAAACGGCGCGGTTTCCCCATATTCTTCACCCATGAACAAAAGGGGTATGAACGGCGATAGAAGCACCACGGCAGCAGCCAGCTTCAGCCCTTCGAAGGAGGCCAAGGCGCTGAGCCGATCGCCTTTCAGACGGTTTCCCACCTGATCGTGGTTCTGGGCGCAGACCACGAACCGGTGCGCGGCCAGGTCTTTGGAGCTATTCCCATGTCGACGACGGCGCGCCGGGGCATACGCGCCTGAATAGACAAACCCCTCGGCAAAGGCCTTGGCAAGATCCTGGAGACGTCCGAAATCTTTATAGTATCCGGTGCGCTCACCGGTAAGCAGCGTGTGGAGGGCATGATGGAAATCGTCGTTCCATTGGGCGTCCAATCCATAACCACCAAGCTCTGGAGAGCGCACGAGCCGGACGTCGTTTAAATCACTCTCGGCAATGACATAGATCCGGCGATTAAGCCGCTCGGCCTGCTCGTGCACCGCAGAGGCCAATTCCTGCAGAATATGGAGTGCAGAAAAGTCGAAAATCCCGTGAACCGCATCGAGGCGCAAGGCATCGACGCGGAATTCCGTTACCCACCAGAGCGCATTTTCAATAAAGAATCGTCTGACTTCGTCGCTGTCAGGCCCATCATAATTGATGGCTATTCCCCATGGAGTGCGGTATCGGTCGGTGAAGTAGGGCCCAAAATCCTGGAGATAATTTCCTTCCGGCCCGAGATGGTTGTAAACCACGTCCAGAATCACCGCCAAGCCGCGCTGATGGCAGGCGTCAATCAGCCTTTTGAGTCCATCAGGACCTCCATAAGAATCTTGCACCGCAAAAGGGTAAACGCCATCATAACCCCAGTTGCGCTCCCCCGGGAATTGAGACACAGGCATGAGCTCAATTGCGGTTATGCCCAGATCCTTCAGTTCATCCAGGTGTGAGACGATGGCGTCAAAGGTGCCTTGAGCGGTAAAAGTCCCCACATGGAGTTCGTAAACCACATAATGGGAGAAAGGTATGCCGGACCAGTGCAGCTCTTCCCAAACAAAATTGGGGTCAATGACCTGGGACGGCCCATGGACGCCTTCGGGCTGGAATTTGGAGGCGGGATCAGGACGTTCCAGGTTGCTATCGAACCGATAAAAATATCGGGTTCCCGGGCTAATCCCCTGAACAACACCATAGTGGTAGCCCCGTCCGAATTTTTCCAGGGGCGCAATACGCTCTTCTGGAGAAACAATATGGACTTCCACCCGGCTAACCAAAGGGGCCCAGACAAGAAAGCCGCCCAGGCCTCCTCCCAGACAGGTAGCTCCCAACCCGCATTTAAAATTCACAGTTTATGCCCTCCCAAATCGGAGCGAGGCAACCATAGTGAGAAGCGTTATATTTCCCTGTCCTGCTCATGGAAAATAAGGCTCAAATCCACCATGTCAATTAAGACCTTTAGCCATACCGGAAACAAAAAAAGGCGGGCCGCCTGGCCCGCCTTTGCCATGTCTGCTCAAAAATCAGCTCTTCCTAATGACCGCATTCTTTCACGTATTGCATGAGGATGTCAGTTTCGGTGATCAGCCCCACCAGCAGGTTATTCTCTACTACCGGCAGGCAGCCGATTTTTTCCTCCATCATAATCTTGGTGGCTTCGCAGAGCTCCATATCCGCAGTAATGGTAATCACGCCGGTCACCATGACATCCTTGATATGCAACGTCTTCATCATTTCCCGAGTATCTTTAGAGGCATAACCCAAGGCCTGGGCTAAAGAGCTGCGGAACAGGTCCCGCTCCGAGACAATCCCCACCAACCGGGTGCCGTCCAAAACCGGGAGGTGGCGAATCCGCCCTAACCGCATGATATCATTGGCCAGGCTCAGTTCGTCGTTGACGTCCAGGGTAGCCACTTCTTTCACCATAACATCTTTGACTTTCATGTGTATGTCCTTCCCCGTAAGATGCCTATTATGAGGTTAAAAACTGCCGCATCCTAAATTCGTATCGCCAGGCGGGACTCCCCTACAGGGAAGCCAGCCACTCCTGGCCCCGGGTGCTCAATTCCGCCAGCGTGGTCAACACCCGGCGGGCGTCTGCTACGCTCATGTAGCCCGTGCCGCAGGCCGGAGTGAGCAGCGATTGGGAGAGAATGTCCTTGAGTCCCAGGTTAAGGTCCGCGGCCAGTCTGGTTGCCTGCTCCTTAAAGCGCTGCCACAGGGTGTCGGTGGTTTCCTTCTTAAACTCTTCCGGATCGAGGGTGGGGACCAGGCCCCAGGCCAGCCAGCTCCCCCGGGCCAGGAAAGCCGATAGCGGTTGAGCATAGAGGCGCAGGCTCTCAAAATAACCGTAAGAATCGAAGCTGACAATGTCCAGGGGAGCGGTAAGCAGCAGCGACCAGTCGGTGTTGCCGCAGCAGTGGGTCCCCAGAGTAACGGGGCCGGTGGCAGCATTCCGGGTCTCTTCCAGGGTTTGGGTCAGGATTTCCAGCACTTCTTCCCGGGATATGGGCAGGTAGGCGGAACCGAAACCCGTCAGTGAGGGTTCATCCAAAAAAACGATGGGCTCCTTCCCCAATTCTCTAAACTTCTCAGCCTGCCAGGCCGCCTTGCGGGCCAGACCGGCGCACACCGCCTGGGTCAGCTCCCGGTCATAGAGGATGGGTTTGCCTTCGCTGTCCTTGATGACCAAGGCGAAGGTCACCGGACCGGACAACTGGCCTTTGAGGACCGGGGCCGGGCATCCCTTTGCAGCCACCGCGTCCAAAAGCGCAAAAAAGCCCTGGGAATCCTGCTCGCTCAAGGCAAAGGGGCTGAGGTCCCCGGAGAGAATCGCCTCATAAAACTGCGCCAGGGCTTCATCCCGGGGCACGGCCGGGTCCATCAAAACGGTCCGGTTTGCCACATCCAGCTTCAAGGCGGGCAGACCCCGGGCCGACTGGGCGGTCATGTCTTCGAGATAACCCAATTGGACCATTTGCGGCCAATAGGGTATCTGGGGCAAGGTTTCCAGAATCAAGGCCACGGTCTCCCGGGCGTCGGTGAAAGGCACCGAACCAATGCCGGTAGCGGCCAGGGGGGCGAGGCCGGACATAGTCTCCTCCCGATTGTTTGCCTAAACCTATTATGTTTCCCGGACCTTGTCAATAGCGTCCCATCGGCTCCTCGAAGCCATACCTGCACGTTAACCAAGACCTCCTCCTGTGCCCCCTTGGCCAACCGGGCGCAACACCAGGCATCGGCTTTCCTGGAAAGTGGGGACCAAGCGGCCCTCTATCTGCCTGAGATAGCCCTGGTCTCTGGACGATGCCACGCGGCCCCGGGTAATTTTTTTAACTTTAAATGCTGCTCTGGTAGCAATTTTGTTGCATCTGTGGAAATTTTCAGGCAATATCTTGCACAGAAGTCCTGTGGGGGGAAACATGACTTCACCGAGTGCGACGGTTGAGACCCAAAAAGTCGGGGGAGGCTATAAGCTCCTGGGGTGGATTGCATTGCCCCTGGGGGTGGTCTTGGTTCTGGTCCTGTTCAGCCATCGGGGTCTATACCAGATGTATAGCTTGGGGCATGAGCGGCAACGGTTAGAAAAGGAAAACGCCCGTCTAGCCGCTGAAAATGCCCGCCTGGCCCGCACCATCGACCGTCTGCAGCACGACCCGGTATTGATTCAGGACCTCATTCGCCAGGAACTCAATTTCGTCAAGAAAAACGAAATTATTTTCCAGTTCCCTCCGGAAAAACCAGCCGTGGCGCCGCTAGACCCGGCCAGCGGCAGCATTGATCCGGCGTCGACTCAGGTTCAGACTATTTCTGCCAGAAAAGTCGTGAAGTCTCAATGGGTTTCTCCACCGGCGGACGGTCCTAAGAACAAGCGCGCCAGCCGCCGACGGGAATGAGCCCTCCCGGTAGCGAACCTCTGAAAATCTCGCAGAGCCCTTTTCGCCCCTGACGGCTCGGGGCCGGGCCGGTGCTCTCGGCAACTCATCTTAATAGACAAGGAAAGCTAGACGTATGTATTCAACCGCGGAATTCAAAAAAGGTTTGAAGGTCGAAATGGACGGCATACCCTACACGATCGTAGACTTCCAGCACGTCAAGCCCGGCAAAGGCGGGGCCTTCGTGCGCACCAAGCTTAAAAGCCTGCTATCCGGCCGGGTTATAGATCAGACGTTTCGTTCCGGCGAAAAAGTCAAAAAGCCGGACCTCGTGGAGCGGGATATGCAATTTCTCTACCGTGAGGGTGACAGGTTCTCCATGATGGACAACGAGAACTATGACCAGATCATGCTCACCGAGGAGCAGGTGGGGGAGGCGCGGCTCTACCTGATAGATAATCTGGACGTCAAGGTCCTCTTTTTCAACCAACAGCCCGTAGGCGTGGAGATTCCCATGTTCGTGGAACTGGAAGTGACTCAGACCGAACCCGGGCTCAAGGGCGATACCGCGGCAGGCGGCACCAAGCCCGCCACTTTAGAAAGCGGGGCGGCCATCCTGGTGCCACTGTTTATCAACGAGGGTGACCGGGTTAAGGTGGATACCCGCACCGGCAACTATATTGAGCGGGTTAAATAATAGCGGGTTGCTTTTATGAAACGATTTTTGCTAGCCGCGGGCCCTTAAAAACCTGCGCCTCATGCGACCTTATAAAAAAATAAAAAGACTGCCGTTTAGACCAGCTTGACCAAGACGAGGTAACGCTTGACTCCGAAGCGCCTGGCCTTCTGTTGGCTGTCCAGATATATGTCCACCTTCTTATGCCACCGGGAGGCCATGCGGTCCTGGAATTCATAGACCCCCATCCCGTGCAACAGTAACCGGTTGCCAAAACGCAAATCCAGGTTTCTCTCCAAATCGCGGCTAACTGCCAATACCCCCCGCTTAACCCGCTGCCCCGAAGAAGTAATGCCTTTACTGCCGGGACAATGATGATAAGCTGTTGCCGTAACAATCGACATGGTGACGCACACGGTAGGTTGCGGTGTCGCCAATATCCCCACCGCTAAGAGACAGAATATCGTAATCGCCATTTTTTTCATGGTTCCCTCGCTTTTGGACGCAATTATAGGGAGCTGGCGGATGGTTGGGGAATGGTAAAGACGGGAACTGCCAGGAACTCGTAAGGGCCGTGGCCCGGGATTGCTTCGATAGTTTATTGCGCCTGCGTTTCGGGCGAACGCCTCAAGGAAACGTTCCTCTTCGGCTTATCTGCCACCCGCTCTCAGGTTCCCATCCCCATCATCCAATGGTGAAGTGCACTATCTTCTGCACACCCAAGTGAGCTGATTCGATTTCCGGTATATTTACCCTGGTTAAAACTTGCTGTCAAGGATTATTTTTTACAATTAGTATAACTTGTTGTTATTTATAGATAAATTTAATAGAACATATTGTTCTTTTTTTCTCAATGGCGGGTGCTAAAAATTATAGGGGCTATTCTATGGATAAGTGGGTAGCTTTTGCAGGTTTGAGCCTCTTTCCGATTTCAAGTGGGGGATTTTTGTATGCCAGGAGGTCATTTCGGTTAGTACGTTTATAATGTACTTTTAATCTGTTTATTCAATAGGTTAGTCAACTTTAATTATTCCGGCTTTTTCCGCTTCAGGGTGACCAGGCCTTCCCGCCCTTTATTCGACACCGAGGGCTGGTGGCACAGGCGTCTCGCCTGTGCAGACGCAGGCTAAAGCCTGCGGCTACCTGCAGAAAAGCAACAAAAAAAAGGAGCGTCAGGGCCTCTGGCCCGACGCTCCCCCGATTCATTTCACGGCCCGCAACCTGCGGGTGATTATACCTTTCAGGAGCCCCCGAAACCGATGCTCAGTTTCTCACCCTGCACCAAGACCGGCACCCGGCGGTTGCCGTCGGTGAGCTCGAGCATCTCTGCCAGGGCCTGGGCATCTTCTTGAACGTCCCGATAAATGACCGTCAAGCCTTCCTTGGTCTTGGCCTCCCGGGCCTTCCGGGTAAATGGTCAGGTTTTTTTGCCGAAGATGGTGATCTCTGTGGTCATAGCCCTTCTCCTTAATGGGGGAGGTCCACGTAATAGACCTTGATAAAGAGAAAATCCACCAAATTCAAAAATACCAGGGGTCTTTCCGAAACGGTGTACTGCACCCCTTCAAACCGGGGGCTCACCTTTTCCCTGATGTGCTTCATGACCTTATCGATAACCTGAGGGTCATTGGGACAGGCGAGCTTCAGGAAGTTCTGAAACACCGTCACATCGCGCAGCGCTAAAGCTTGCGTCTCTTGACGCAACTTCACCCGCAGGGGTTTCAAAGCTTCATCAAAGAAATCGCCAATGTCCTCGTATTTCGTCTTGATTTTCGCGAAACTCCATTGGCGCAAACCCTGGTATTCGCTGGCGGTTTGGCTTTGGAGTTTGTCCGTGGTGAGCATGATTATGGAAATGTTGGGCGTATTCGGGACATTGGCCGGCAGATAGGCGATCTTCACCGCTAACTCAGGATACTTGCTATTGGTGAGGATAAAATCGCGGCTGAGGCGTGACCCCGGGCGATCATACCGGTTGGACTCAGACACCCGCCAGCCATCAGTTTCCAAACCCTGGAACAGGTTAGCGGCCTTAGGCATTAAACTGCGCAGTTCGGTAAAGCTGCCGGGGGCCGCGCTGCCCGGGGGTTCCCGATAACTTTGCTCATCGGTGCTGGCCTCCGGGGGCTCAGGCGTTGGCTCTCTTTGCACCTCTTCCCCGGGTCCAGGCAGGGAAGCCGCGGGTTCTGGCGACGCCGGCGTGGCAAGCCGGGCCTGTACCGGCGGTACCTTGAGATCCGGGTTCAAGCCCAGAATAAAAAAGGTCTGCCCCGCCCCGCCCGGCCGGCTCTTCTGCCAATAGGTGTAGGGTCTCTCGGGAAAAAGATCCAGGATGATGCGCACCCCGCCTTTGGCCGAATGGGTTTCGGTAACCACCTGCTGGACTAAAGACTCATCGCCCTCCAGATGGGTAGGCAGCTGTCCCGCTCGAGCTTGCGGGAAGTCCACCACCAATTGCGGTTTGCCTGCCACGTTCTGAGTACTCACCAGGGGCGACGCGGCCCGGTCCAGGACCACGGTTAGGAGCGTATTCTCCCCCACCTTGCTCAGCCCCAGACGCCGCACTTCCACCCCGCCGCCGGCCCCCCAGACGGGTTGCACCAGGCAAACCAACGCCGCGAGCAGCCAAACGAACCTTCTGCCCGGTTTATCGGCCAAGCTCTGCATACCGGTAATGCTTTTACCCTCCTTCCCCGACCCGCAGGAACACCACACAGGCGCCAGGGGGACATCCAGGGTGCCACTCACCGCTCATATCCGCAGACAACGTTTTGCCACCTTCGCTGGGGGTGACGATGAGGATGGCGCCGGTTTTGGTGTAAATCCAGATCTTGTCGTCATTTATCACCCAGGTGAACTCAACGGTTTTCCCCGCCAGCGACCAGGTCCCCTTGCCGTCCTCTTTGAGGTCGAGAGTGATGTTGCCTTTACCGGCGAAGGGCTGCGCAGATTTATACGTCCCGGCGAACTTAGCCCGAGACTCCCCACAGCCTCCCAGAACCAGCCCCATCATCATCAGACCCAAAACTACAGCCACGGTAAGAAATTTTTTCTTCATATCTTTCTGTCCCGCAAGATGAACCCTCCCCGATCCAGCACGAAAAACCGATCGTAGAGGTAGATTTGGATGCACATGATCACCATGCCAGTATTCTTCATAACCTTCAGCCAGTTGACCGGCTCACCCACTTCGCCGACACAGCCGCAGTTGATGGGCATATGATGCAAAATGGCATTAACCAGTCCCACAATGAAGATGATATTCATGGCGGCGATAAGCGTGGCCGCAGCCCTGGTGCGGATGCCCAGGATCAGGAACAGCCCGCACACCAACTCGGCCCACGGCAAAGCCAGGGACCACAGGTTCACGCCGAACCAGGGCATCATATCGTAATCCACCACGTTCAAGGCAAAGACCGCGGGCCGCAAGATTTTGCTCAACGCGAACGAAATGAAGATGGCCCCCAAAAGCACCCGGCAGAACATCGCTAGATATGGGCTGCGCCGGATGGGCGGAATCAGGATAAGCAAGAACATGCTCACCGGTATCCACTCAAGCAGGCCCGGCAGACCCAGCGGCATGGTGGGAGCCGGCTGGGGCGACTTCTTTTCTATGGGAAAAACCTTCGTCCAGGCCCCGTAATCTTGCATCACCACCACGTGCTTTAAACGCTTGCTGATCAATAAACGGGCCAGATCGACGTCCATGCGGCGGCTCAAGGTGCCGCCGTAGACAATCAGGGTTTTGTCCATATCCCCCGGCGTCTGCTCCAGGGTGAACTGGAACATGGGGAACATAATATCGAATAAGATCTCCGGCAGATTCTGGGCGCCCTTGATGTGTTCCTGCGCATAGAAGGCGGTTTTCCTGGCATCAACGAAAATGGCCTTATGCTCCCGGGCTAAGGCCACGGCCTGGTCTGTCGTAATCTCGGGCACGGCAGGTAAGCCCCAACCGTGAATCAGGGGAATCCGGTTATCGTTGTAAATGTTAAAAACTAGGGCGAGAATGAGGCTCAACCCCATCATCAGGACATAATCGAAGTAAGAAACCTGCCGCAGCTTGACCTGGTGCACCGTTTCGGTTTCCAGGCGGCTGTCCCCGGCCACCAGCCAGTCGGCCAACTGCTGAATGATATGCCGGGACAACTGAGGATTCTGGTCTAGCAAGCGGTCGAATTCTTCCTTGGAAACCTTGATCAGTTTTGAGTCCACCGCGGCCTCAACCGAGGCCGTACGGGGCCTTCCGGTGACCAGGGCCACTTCTCCGAAATAGCTGCCGGCCCGCAACTCGGTCAACTCGGTCCGAATCCCTTCGGAGGTTTCCCTAAAGACCCGCACTGAACCGGCTTGGATGACGTAGAAAAATTCCGGCGTCTCTCCCTGGCTCACAAGCCGCGTGCCCGCGGGCACATTCACCTCATGCCCTAATTGACAAAGCTTGAGCCCTGCCTCTACTGCTCCTGTCGGTTTTTTCGGTGCCTCCATGCTGTCTTTCCTATGGGTTGAGGTCTAAGGTTGCCGAGCCGATGTGCGAACACTTACGAAAAAAATACGAAAAACCCAAAAATCCTGACTTCTGTCTTTTACCATAAGATGATGAAGATGTGAACTCCGCCTTAAACTTCCAGGCGCAAAATAATTGCTCCGGACCTGCTTGCCGCCTCAGCGTTGAACTCCTAAAACTACCGCAATCAAAAAAAACCGGTGGCACAGGCGTCTCGCCTGTGCAAGAGCAGGCTTAACATACATGGCCGAACGTGGCCACCCTTGAAGGATGAAAATCCCCCCCCTTCCCCTTTATAAAAGGTAGGGGATTTTAAAAGTACTCCTTTTGGAAAAGGGGGATTTAGAAGGATTTGGGCCTTCACGGCATTGCCTGCCGCTCCCAAACATAAATATAGAGCAGCCAGGTCAGGTCAATTTCTCAATTTGAGAAATTTTTATCAAGCTTCCCGGCCATTCTCTCAAGGAGAGAAATTCGCGGCCATCTCTTGGCGCGGGAAATTTCGTGTAAATTAATTCATTGTTAATTCAAGCAGTTATGGCCCCTCTTTTTCAGCCAACTTGGCAAGCCAATTGCATCTCTAAAAAATGCATCCTGAGTGCGCTTGAATTATTTTGCCATTACACGAGGAACTTAACTATATGCGAACCACCACCTCTGCCTTTCCCTGGACTCAGGTGAAATGGCGCTCCAAAGAGGAACAGCGAGTCCAAACCATTGACCTGGCCCTCAAGATTTTAGTGCCGCTCATCTTGTCGGTCTGTTTGGTAGTTGCCCTGAAGGTAGGCTCATTTAACGGTTATATCAATCTATTGAGCCGCCAGAGCTTCGGCTCCCCCCTGATGGCCCTGGGGGCCGGCTTCACCCTGATCTACCTGGCCTTCCAACTGGTGCGCACTGTCTTATGGCTGCGCTATAAAGCCTATCCCGTACCCCCGGGCCCCTTGCCTCGGGTCACCGTCATCATCCCGGCTTATAACGAAGGCGCCATGGTGGAAAAATCCATCTACGCCGCAGTCGCCTCCGACTACCCCGCCGATCGGCTGGAAATCATCTGCATCGACGACGGCTCCAAGGACGACACGTGGTCCTATATCGATAAGGCCCGCAAACGCTATCCCAAGCTGATCAAGGCCATCCGCTTCCCCAAAAACCGGGGTAAAAAAGAAGGCCTGTACGCCGGCTTCATCCGGGGCAAGGGCGAGTTCTTTGTCACCATCGACTCCGACAGCGTGATCTCACCCGATACCGTCAAACAGGTCATTGCGCCCATGCTCAACGATCCCAAGATAGGGGCGGTAGCGGGCAACGTCAAGGTCTACAACCGGCTCCGCTGCACCATGGCCCGGATGCTGGCGGTGCGCTTCGTCCTGGCCTTTGATTTCCTGAGGGCCTCCCAATCCATGTACGGCTGCGTCACTTGCACTCCGGGCGCCTTGTCCGCCTACCGGGCCGCGGTGCTCAAACCCGTCCTTAAGGAATGGCGCACCCAAACGTTTATGGGCCTGCCCGCCAACATCGGTGAAGACCGCGCCCTGACCAACTTCGTCCTGCGCCGGGGCTATTATACCTCGTATCAACGCACCGCCGTGGTTCACACCATGGTGCCCGAAACCTACCGGGGCTTATGCCGCATGTACCTGCGCTGGGACCGCAGCAATTTCCGGGAAAACTGGGTCCAGCTCAAGTTCATCTTCAGCAAATACCGGGCGCGCCACCGGGTGCTGCCCATCCTGGATTTCTTTATCACCCAGATCGAGTTTCCCTTAACCTACCTCTTCCTGGGTCTGCTGCTCTTCTCCTTCTGGCTCTACCCCATCGTGGCGCTGAAATTCTTCGCCGGTTTGGGCGTCTTAACCCTGGTTTGGATGTACCACTATATCCACCAGGAACGGGACATGGATTTCGTCTACGGCATCATCTACTCCTACTTCGCCTTCTTCGCCCTCAACTGGGTCCAGCCCTGGGCCTTCCTCACCGTCAGAAACGACCGCTGGCTCACGCGTTAGCACGCGCTTATATATAAGTAGAATAAGGGAGGGGCAGATCTCGAACTATGCCCCTCCCTTCGCGTTCTCGTTCCCAAGTTCACGTCCTCGTTCCCAAGGACCTAAAACCGTAGGGCGGGAAAGCGAAGCGCATCCCGCCTTTATACTCCTCGTTCCCAAGCGCAAGCCTTGGGAACGCTCCTGCGTATGGGCATGCCCTGCCCCCAAGACGTAGGGTGCGAAAGCGAAGCGCATCCAGCCTTACTGGCTGCCCCCCAAGAGCGCTCCAAAAAACGAGACCACCCAGGGATAAACGCTGCTCCATGCACCCACCCCGAAAATTCCAAGGAGGCAATTTCTTCATGGATCGTCCGAAATTAATGTGGCTATATAAGGCAGGCGACAAGGTTAGTTGGATCGATAACGGCAATCTTTTAAGCCTAAATAAATAACGAAGATAATATAGATCACAATAATTCAATAAATCTTCAACAATTTATTCAAGCTATGTTTAACGTTAACTACATTTAACTTAATAGACGTATTCAATTAATTATTATGACTTCGCACTTCTCTCCTCATGAAGGTAATTACATTCCGAACGTAACTCTAAAAATAATTCTATTGATCTTGAGAGTTGTTCATTCGTCAAGATAGCATCCGGGAATCCATCTGAACTTCTTTCAAGTTTCATTATCAAATCATCGACATGTACCAAGGATGCAGACAAAGTACGCAAGAGATCATTTATTAACCCTCGAATAATAGATGAATGATTTTCCATTTGATAACCTTTAATCCAGCGAAATAAAACGCTATGATATTTAATAAATTAATAAAAATTATCATTATCTTAAATGGAAAATTATTAAGAGAAAAAAAAGAGGGCACTTACCTTTTTGAGAGGAGCGTCCCTCGATCTAAGATTTTTTATTCTGGCCAGCCATAGAGACTCTCCCCATCCTTAGGGATGCACTGACAGAATGGTTTTTATCTTAACTATGCTTTAACCTATTTATTGTCATTTAGACTTTTCCTAATTATGGCTTCCGATTATCCTTAGGTCTATTAGGGTTTCCCTAATTATGACTTCTGAATACCCTTAAATCAATTTATGAAGTTTATTTCTTGAAAAAGGTAGTTTATTGCTATGTTTAATATTAATCATTATGTATCTGATTTATATAGAGAAATAGCATTAGCTTATTTCGAAACTTCTTGAACGGGGGAGTGACAGTCTCCATCGCACGTTTTTGTTTTTAAATGATGAGCCCGAATTCAAGTCATGGGGAAGGTGCTGGAATGCTTCTCTAAAATCTCGACACTCTTAAAGATGAACGAACTGCATCCACCCCGGTTGCGCCGAAATCGACCGCGCTTTGCAGGCCGGGGTGTCCCTGCGTTCCCCGCCCGCCCAATACGCGCTTTTCCTCTCGTCTCTCCTTTATCACAAAAAGAGGGGCGGCTTCAGGCCGCCCAGGTGAGAGAAATTGGCCGTGCTATCTCCGGTTAAAACTTGACAAATTTCTGGGCTCTCTGCTGTCGGCTGCAGGAGGGACATAAACGGCGCAACACTTGTTTGTTCATGGCCTCGTCGCTGCGTTTGGTAACATATTCCAGGTAACGGGGCGGAGGAATAGGGGCGCCACAGGCAATACAGTGGGCTTCTTCCATGTGGTTCAGTACCGTACCGCAGAGACGCACCTCACGATAATCCGGCCCCTCCACGTAATCAATGGCTTGGGTGGGGCAGGCCAGGGCGCAGGCGCCACAGGCAATGCAGGTGTTGGCCGCCAGGGGGTAGTCGGTGAGGACCCGTTCGGTGGTGGTGATCTGGGTAAATTTCAGAGCCCGCACCCGCATCCGAACGCAGGTCTTCTCACAAGTGCCACAGCGGATGCACACATCGCAACGCAGGCAACGGCTGGCTTCTTTCTGGGCCTGAGTGTCGGAGTAGCCCATCTCCACCGGCGTAAAGGTGGTTTTGCGCAGTTCCACGTCCAACATCGGGACGGGAGTACGGTGATTGGCGATTTTTTCTGCCGCCGGGATGGTTTGAAAAGGTACCTTGCGCCGCTTTTGAGGGCTCATCACCAGGGCCGGAGTGGTGGCTCCGGTCAGGTAATGGTCGATTTCCGCGGCCGCTTGTTTTGCCGCCGCGATGGCTTCCACCACCGTGGCCGGGCCGGTGACGCCATCGCCCCCAGCGAAAATATCTTTCACGCTGGTTGTGGTGCCGCCGGCTTGGGTAACGATGGTGCACCAGGGGGTGGTTTGCACCGGAGGTTCCGGGAAAGGACAGAAATCCGGCTGCTGCCCGATAGCGGTGATGACCGCCCCGACCTCGATCGTATAGTTGCTCTCCGGAATTGGTAAAGGACGGCGCCGGCCGCTGGCGTCCGGCCGCCCCAATGCCGCCTGCAGGCATTCTACCTGCGTGACCTGGCCATTGTCGCCGCCGATCTTGATGGGCACCGTCAGAAAATGAATCTGCACCCCTTCTTCCAGGGCCTGCTCCACTTCCTCAGGGTGGGCCGGCATCTCGGCCCGGGTACGGCGATAGGAGACATGCACCTCGGAGCAACCCAGGCGCACACAGGTTCGCGCTGCGTCCATGGCAGCGTTGCCGCCGCCGATTATCATGACCTTGTCAGCGGGTTTTTCCTTTTTCCCCAGATAGATCCCTCGGAGAAAGGTGATTACATCATGGACCTGGGGAAAATCGGCTTCACCCTCGATTTTTAACTTGTAGCCTAGGTGAGCGCCGATACCCAGGAAAAAGGCCTCATAGCCCTGAGCCCGCAATTCATCCAAGGTGACATCCCTTCCCACCGTCACCCCGGTTTTGATCTGCACCCCCAGAGACTTGATCAGCCGGACTTCTTTCCGCACCACCTCCCGGGCCAGCCGGTAGTCGGGAATGGCGGCCATTAACAAACCGCCCGGTTCTTTTAACCCTTCAAAAACCGTCACTTCGTAGCCGCGTAAGGCAAGAAAATAGGCGCAAGAAAGCCCGGCAGGCCCGGAGCCGATGATTGCCACTTTGTGCCCGTTGGCCGGGGCCGCTTCGGGCGGGAGAAAATTCCCATGCTTGGAGACCCACTCTGAGGCAAAGGCCTTCAAATAGCGAATGTTAATAGGTTCATCCAGGTTGGCCCGTACACAGGCCCGTTCGCAGGGATGGGGACACACCAGGCCGCACACCCAGGGGAAGGGGTTGTCTTCCCGCATCACCTCCCAGGCTTCCTGAAAGTTGCCCTGGGCAATTAAGCCGATAAAGCTGGGAATATCGATGCCGGTGGGACAGGCCTGGTGACAGGGGGCTAAGAGCAGTTTGGGGCAAGTCCGGGCCGGACAGTGCTTGTTTTCCAGATGCAGGCGGAATTCTTCCGGGAAGTAATGGAGCGCCGCCAACAGGGGGTTCACCGCACTCCGGGATAGTTGGCAGGCTCCCTTCATCTTCAAGGCCTGACCCCGGTTTTCCAATTCTTGCAGGGTTTCCTTGCTCCCTACCCCCTCGGAGATTTGGTCCAAAAGGTCTCTGATCTTTAACAGAGCATCCTGACAGGCAGAACACTGGCCCCCCGGTTGATTGAGGATGAAGTCCACCTGCTCCCGCACCAGGGAGACCAAGCAGTCCCGCTCATCCAGAACCCGGATAGAGGCCACGGCCAGGGTGGCGCCCATTTCTTTGAGGGTCTCGTGGGCCAGGTTCATATTCAGCAAAGACAAGGGGAAAAAACCCCCCAGGGGGCCGCCTACCTGGACGCCCTTAGGGGTATGACCAAAGCGGAATCCCCCGCCTTCATTGTGGATGATGTCATGCAAGGTGGCCGATAAGGGCGCCTCCACAAAACCGGGACGTTCCACCGACCCAAACAAGCGGAAAACCACGGTGCCCGGAGCGCATTCCACCCCCAACTTGCGGAACCAGGCTACCGGCGTTTGGGCGATGAACGGTAGGGAGGCAATGGTCATCAGGCTATGGGTGAGGAACACCCGCTGGGGGTATTGGTCCAGGAAGCTCCGAGGCAAAAGCCCGGTCAGACTGCGAATGAGGAGGTGTTCGTCCTCCATCATATAGCGGCCGTGGCCGGAGACCACCTTGATTTCCACCAAGGGTTCCTTCTTGGGCCAGATGGGGGCGGTAACACAAGCATCCATGGCCTGTTGCAGCCGCTCCCGGGCCAACTCATCCTCCTCGGTCAGATAGACTATGGCGGCTTTAGCCTTCAGGGTTTTGGCCGCCAAAAGAATTCCTTCCAGCACCTGATGGGGCACCCCTTCCAGCAAAAACATTTCACTGCTAGCATCGGGCGTGGGGGGAGCGGCGTTGACCACAATGATGGGCTGCTCTTTCTCCACCCGCAATTCGCACCAACGCCTTCCCAAAGGAGCAGAGGTGAGGCGGGCAAACTCGCAGAAACCCGCAGCCACCACTTTCTGTAGAAAGGGATCAAATCCCTGGCTCAGAAAGGTTTGTAACCCCTTATAACCGTCGTAATCCTGGTACTCCTCCCAAGATACCGGATCGATCTGGCCCACCAGTTCGGAGATATACCGTTTTTGGGGTTCGATAAAGTCACGAAAATCCTTGCCTACCAGCCAGCGCTCCACCGGCCGTTTTTCATCCACGTGGCTCAAAACGATGCGAGCCACCATGTCGGGGGTGATGAGTTCGTAAAGGTGAGCCCCGGCGGAGTCCCGGACCTCCACCACCACATCTCTGCCTTCAATGCCCCGCCACCCTACCAGGTGTACCTCCAGCGGCCCCAAATCGTCCAAAGAACGTTCTTTCATGGCTTCCAGGAAAGCCTCTTGAACGGCCTGCGGCTCCCTTAAACTTTTTCCCGGAAAGGTGCAGATATTCACGTGCAGCAAGGGGTGCCCATTGTTAGGCATAATTCTTTTATCTCCCTGTCTTCTCAATCAAGGGAAAAGCCTCCCGGAGCGGGACTAACACCTCGCATCTTTTATCAACGGGCGCTGACCACAGTTTCAAGCTCAAAGGCCACGGTCTTGGCGAAACGCTCCCGTTTCGTGGTGTCCATATGTTCGACTTGGCCAAAACTCAGGCAATGGGTGACGCATTTGGTCACACAGGCAGGCTGCAGGCCCTGGTCCACCCGGTCCATGCAGTAGTCGCACTTCACCGCTTTCCCCGTCTCAGGATTCCATTGGGGTGCCCCCCAGGGGCAGGCAGTGATGCAGGACTTGCAGCCCACGCAGAGGGCCGGCTCGACATAGACGATGCCGTCCTCCGGGCGCTTGCGCATGGCGTGGGTAGGACACACGGGCACGCACCAGGGGTCTTCGCAGTGGAAGCAGGGCATGAAGACGAAGGCCTGTTGGGGAAGTCCCGCCACCATCTTAGGGCCCACAGGCATAATCTGCCCCAGGCGAGGCCCGAAAGGCAGCCCTTTATAGCTCTTGCAGTGAACTTCGCAGCTCAAACAACCGATACACTTTTTTTGATCTTGCAGAAGAAAGTATTTGCTCATGGAATTCCTCACGAAAGGGGGCGTACCTGCACCAGGGTCTCATCCAAAGCAGGGCTGCCGCCAACCTTGTCGGAAATATTTTTTTGCAGGAGGGCGTCACTGGCGCCCTTCTGATAAGCACGGCTCTGGACCGGCACGGTTTTCCCGAAGCCGTGCAGCATGAACGCGGCCTCAGAATGGATGAGGTCGGTGACCTTGGCTCTGATTTTACCTGTGGTGCCCAAGGGGGATAGCACCTCCACATAGCCTCCGTCTTTGATGCCCAGCTTGGCCGCAACCTTGGTGGGAATCCACACCTCGTTCTCGGGCACTAACTCGTTTAACAGCGAGTTATTCTGCGTGGACACGTGAGTGTGCGCCGCGCAACGTCCCACCATCAGGCGGAACTGGCCCTCGGGCGGTGGCGTCACCGGTTCGTACGGCACAAACGAGGGGATGCCGGCTTTTTCCATGAGGGAGCTCACCAGTTCGATCTTGCCTGAAGGGGTGGGGAACTTGAGGCCGTCCTTCCGGTCCATCATGATAGCCTTGTCGGTAAGGGCCACAAACCCCTTGGCGTCAAAATCGTCCAGATTCACCCCCATGTCTTTGAGCTGAAAGTTCCAGATATCTTCGATGGTCTCAAAGGGCAGATATAGGCCCACGTCCAACCGATTGGCCAGTTCTTTGATGATCTGCCAGGCTGGCTTGGTATCGTAGCGGGGGGAAACGGCCTGCCGGCGGATACGCAGTTGGGGCCGGGGCCCGGACACCAGTTGGATGGAGTCGGCGCGCTCCAGGTACATGGATTCCGGCAGGATCACGTCGGCATACCAGGCGATTTCACTGAAATTGACGTCAATGGCGACGATGAGGTCCAGCTTGTCCAGGGCCTGGCGCACTTTCGCGCTGTCCGGGATGGACTGCAGCGGCTCAAAGCGGTTGATGATAAGGGCCTTGATGGGGTAAGGGTCTTCGTTTAAGATGGCATGGGCCAGCATCTGAGGATTGCCATGGCTGGAGTCAGCGATGGGAAAGGCTTCAAGGCCCGAGCCGTCAAACCGGGGAACTGTGATTTTGGGGAATTCCTGGGAAGCGACGTACTTGCCGATATCGCCCCGACCCGCGGCTTTGGGGCCTTTCCGAATGATCAGGCCACCGGTGGCCTCGATGCTTCCCATGAGGGCGTTCAGGATAATGAGGGAGCGCCTGAGATAAATTTCATTGAGGTGATGGGCGCTTCGATAACCATAATGGAAGATCACCGCGGGTTTGACTTCGGCCGCTTCCCGCGCCAAAGCCACGATCTCACCCGCCGGTATACCCGTTTCCGCCGCCGCCCATTCCGGAGTGTAGGGCTCCACAAAAGCCGTCAACTCGTCCAACCCGGACACCCAACGGTGCACGTAATCCTGATCGAAGAGCTTCTCCTTCAGGATGGTATGGATCAGGGCATAATTCAAGGCCAGGTCGGTACCGGGGCGGATCATCCAGTAGCGGTGAGCTTTGGTGGCCGTGACGTTCACCCGGGGGTCGATATAGGTAAGCTTGGCGCCCTTGTCCATGGCCTTAAGAAGGTTGTTGAGAGGGGCGATCTCTAAAGATTCAAAGATGTTCCGGCCATACATGATGATATGCCGGGTATTGGCGTAATCAACAGCCATCTGGGCGTCAGTATAGCCCGTCAAGCTGCGAAAGGCGGTGTTCAACGACCCCTTGCACAGGGCGTCATGGGTGAAGTGGTTGGGACTGCCCAGGGCCTTCATGAAAGCCTTGTTGATGTGGGTATTGAGGTTGGTGCGCTCCCCGAAAACCAGGCTCTGCCCACCATGCTCCTGGAGGATAGGCCTGAGTTTGTCCGCCACATACTCCAGAGCGTCCTCCCAACTGGCCCGGCGCCATTGGCCGGCGCCCCGGGGTCCGGAGCGAATCATGGGATATTGGGGCCGTTCATGGTCATGCAGCAGGGACAGCCCTGCACTCCCTTTGGCGCACAACGCCCCTTCAATGCCCCCAACATGGGGATTGCCCTGAATCCAGGTGACATCATCGTTTTCCACCATCACCTGAATAGGGCAGCGCACCGTGCACATAAAACAGATGCTCCATACTTCAGTTGCCATGATCCTATCCTCTCTCTTTAAAGCCGGTTCGCATTAATCATCTGTTTAATATTACTAGATTTTCCTACGAAAAGCTCCTCTCTTATCAAGCAGTTGCCTACCCCCGTTTCTACCCTTGGGTGTCAAGTAGATTCCTGACCCTGAGCCTGATGGCCAACCGCACCGCACCATGCCTTGATCCGCCGAATCCAGGGCAGCCGCTTTAAAATCAGATAGGCCGCAATATAAATGAGAATGAACCCCCCGATATAGCCCAGAGACCAGTTGGTGCCGGGGATGGGGAACTCCATCTCCAGAAAACGATACTGCATCCAGCCCAAAGCGAAAAAAATCGGCCAGAAAAACGTTGCCGACAGAGTCAACTGCATGAAGAAGGACTGGCCGAAGGCATCATTGGCTAGTTTGTTGGTCGCCTCATAGGCCGGTCTGTCCCCTGTCTTCAAGGCCTCCATGGACAAATCCTGGTATTTTTTGGCTTCGTCGGCCGTGCGTCCGAGATGACGCCGCACCAGGGACATCGCCAGGTTAGAGGTGCACTCCCCCACCAAGAAGGCCAATGAAGCCAGGACAAAGGTCCCCAGGAGAAAATTCAGGGCAGCATGACCCGTGAGCCGGTAAAACCAGATCAAGTAGGGGTCCAGGAAGAGATAAACGGGATGCATTTCCATAGTCAGGGAACCCATGGGCGGGGACGGTAGTGGCTGCGTCCCCGCCTTCCATCAATTAGTCTATCGTTTTAGCACCTTACATGCCCGGGAAAATTGATTTGCCCATGAAGCCCTTGGTCAAATAACCGATGCCGACGTACACGGCCAGGACCACGAAGATGCGCTTCAGCCAGACATCCGGAATCTTCTTGGAGGTCATCGGACCGAGGACGGAGCCGATGGCGATGCCGATGAGTTCAGTGCTGATCAGGACAAAATCCACGGGCACCGCCCGGACCACCATCATATTAAAGATGTTGACGATCATGCCCACCAGCACTGCCAGGGCCGAAGTGCCGGCCACGATGAACATGGGCAGACCGGCCACGGAGGTGAGGAAGGGCACGTAGAGAAAGCCGCCGCCCACCCCGATGAAAGCCGAGATGCCGTTGATCACAAACCCGCCCAAGACGGGCCAGAGGGGATTAAAAGAAAATTCCTGGCCATAAAAGGTAAAAGCGATTCTGGTCAGGCCCCAATGCTTCACCTGAACGCCGCAGGCATGGGCCCCGCCCTCGTCCACGGCGCATTTTCTGATGTGGATGTCCTCAAAGGCCTTGGCTGCGGCTTTGGCCGCCTTCTTGCTGGCTTGCCCCTTAGGGGTGGTTTCATAAAAGAGCACAAAGGCTACGGCAAAGACGATGATCCCGAAAAACCCCACGTAGAAACTGACATCCATTTTGCCCACGGTAAGCAAGGGGACAAGGTAGCCTGCGAGGATGCCGCCGGCAGCTAAACAGAGGCCCAAAGGCAGCACCAAGCGGCCCATGCGATAGTAGGTAAAGGAAGAGATCAGTGCCGATAATCCCACCAAGTACTGGTTGCTGGTGCGGATGGAATCAGTCAGCATTTTGTTCAAAAATGGACTAGTTTTCTTAAAAGTCGAGGCATAATCCGACAGCCCGAAGACCGAGATATGGCCTACCCCGGCCATGATGCCCCCGAAGGCGCCCACGGACGAGAAAATCCAGCCCACCCAGATGCCCCATAAGATGTAAAAGAGCCAGAAATGATGCGGCGCCCCGGGGATCCCCATGAACCCTTTAGTGGCCTCAGGGTTGATCTGCCCCGGTCCTGTGCCCGCCGGGGTCTTGGCAATGGCTTCTTCCAACTTGCCCGCCTCCGCCGGGGCGGTCAACACCAGGGCGGCGAAGGCGACCAGAATGACCGCCATGCCAATAAGAATCCAGGTGTTTCTCTTCATAACAAAAAGCCTCCTTAATGAAATTATTTAGACCCGCCCTCTTGTAATCCATTGGGTCGGTATGGTGCGCCGGGCCTATCTCCAAAACATTTTTTTAGTTAACGATTAACATATAAAACATGTTGATATCAGTTGTCAATTATTTTTTTTGGTTGAGACCGGGGCTTATTTATGTTAATGGTTAACTTAAATAATTAACGGTTAACTTAACCTGAAAATAGGATGCCGCTGGTTCAAAGGAGCGCCATGTTTCAAGGGGATTTGGGGAAACTCTGGGAAAAGGTTAGTGCCACCATGATGGAAGGAGTGGTAGTGGTGGACCCCAAGGGGATAATTCAGACCGTCAACCGCGCCATGGAGGAGATTACCGGCTACACGCACAACGAACTCATCGGTCAGAGCTGTGCGATGATCAGGTGTAACGCCTGCTTCAGTGCGGACCAAGCCAACGCTCGCAAACAGTGCGAGCTGTTCCAAAACGGTGTCGTTGCGCCCTCCAAGTGTGTCCTGGCTAATAAGGATGGTACCCTGAGACATGTCATGAAGACTGCGACTCTGATCCTGGACGACGACGCCCAAATTTTGGGCGGGGTAGAGTTCTTTATGGATATCAGTGAGTTGGCTGCTCAGGAACGGCTCATCACCCGATTGCGCCGGGAACTGAGCCAGGAGGACGGGTTTCAAGGGATCATCGGCAAGTCTGCCGTCATGCTTCAGCTTTTCTCCCTGATCGAAAGCGTCGCGTCAAACGATGCTTCGGTAATCATTTATGGTGAGAGCGGCACCGGCAAGGAGATGGTGGCCCGGGCTATTCATAACTTAAGTCCTCATCGGCAGGGACCTTATATCAGGGTGAATTGCAAGGCCTTGCAGGAATCGCTGCTCGAGACTGAGCTCTTTGGACCCGGTCACGGTGCTTCCAATGCGGCGGAACCTGCCCGCCTCGGCCATTTCGAAGCGGCCAATGGGGGCGACATTTTCTTAGATGAGGTGGCGGACCTGTCCCTCAATATCCAGGCCAGGCTGCTACGGGTTTTATGTGAGAAAGTCATCGAAAGAGAGGGCAGCCAGAAGCCCATCGTGGTGGACGTGCGGGTGATCGCCGCAACTAATCGGGATCTTCAGGGTCTCGTGGCGGAGGGCCGGTTCCGGGAAGACCTGTTTTATCGCCTCAACGTCATCCCCATTCACCTGCCGCCCTTGCGGGAGCGCCGAGAAGATATCCCCCTGCTGGCAGAGGCCTTCATCGAGCGCACCCGGCTCAAGACCCGCAAACCCGTGGGTGGCCTCAGCAAAGAGGCCCTGGAATTGCTGCTGAAGTATGATTGGCCAGGCAATGTTCGAGAGCTGATCAACGCCATGGAGTATGCCTTTATGTTGTGCCCGGAAGGGTATATTTTGCCGGAACATCTGCCGATCCACCTCAGCCAGAAAGGCGCGGCCCGGTTAAAAACCTCCAAAGCTCAGGATGGCAGCCCGTCCCGGGATAAGGAGGCGCTGCTGAGAGCTTTGAAAGGAGCCGGAGGCAAGGTGAGCGAGGCCGCCAGGATTTTAGGGGTAAGCCGCGTTACCTTGTGGAAGTGGCTAAAATATCATAAAATTAACGCCAAAGATGTGCTTTGATTCCCTTGCCTGGGCGAGAGCTACACGGCCCGTGGGAACTCTATAAGGTTTTGCCAAAAGTTTTTTCCTCTAATTCTCCTCTCCCCTTGTGGGAGAGGGTAGGGTGAGGGGTTAATAAGAAAAAACTTTTGGCAATGAGTATAAGGAGTGCAGATCATGAGTGCGCGCAGCGTGGCTCTCCTGTTATGTGTCGGCCTTCTCCTGGGTGGTTGCGGGAATGACGAGCCGGCCAAGACCATTGATTTATCCAAACGGGGGGAGGTCACGGTAGACCGTCCTGATCATGCCATCACCTATGCTTATCTGCCCCAATACGCTCATACGGTCTCCTATGCCCGGCACCATCTGGTAATAGAATATTTGAGCCGCGTCACCGGACTGACCATCCGCCAGGTTTTTCCCGATACCTTTGATGAACACATGCACATGGTGGGCCGGGGGCTGATCGATCTCACTTTTAGCAATCCTTTCATTTACACCAAGATCGCTGACCGCTACGGGGCTCGGGCCTTCGCCCGGATCGTCGAACCCCAGGGTCAAGAAAACTTTCGCGGCCAGATTATTTGCCGCGCCGATAACCACAATCTCAAAACCCTGGCTGATTTGAAAGGCAAACGCCTGATTGCCGTGGACCCCACTTCCGCGGGAGGCTATCTTTATCCCTGGGGCATGATTTTGGAGAATGGCCTGCGCAAGGAGGATTTCACCGAAATAACCTTTGCCCCGGGGCCGGGGGGCAAGCAGGAGAAGGTGGTTATGGCGGTTTATTCGGGGAAGTACGATGTGGGCCTGATTCGCGAGGGAACCCTGAATATCCTGAAGAACAAGATCGATCTCACGAAAATCCGGGTCCTGGCCTACTCTCCCTGGTATCCGGGCTGGGTTTATGCCGCCCGGCGGGGACTTGACCCGGCTCTGGTGGAAAAGATCAAACAGGCCCTGTTGGCTTTGAATATGAATAACCCGGCAGATAGGGCCATCCTGGAAAAGGGCGGCTTTATTAAAGTCGTCCCGGCTCAGGACGCGGACTTTAACGGAGTGCGGCGGCTGGCCCATATCGTGGAATCCGGCGGACGGCGATAGATACCAGCGCTATCTTTTTGGGGCCTCCCTTAAGGTGCCTCTAAGGTTGAGGGCAACATGCGGTTTTTAACCAGGCTGTCGTTTCGCAGTAAAATAATTTTGGGAATCACCGCAGTAGTCCTGGTCTTCGGCCTGCTCTCCGCCATTTTCGTGAGCCGAATCGCCAAGCAGGCCATGCTGGGGGAAATCAAAAAGCGGGGTCTGAGTCTGGGCCTGTCGTTGGCCGCCCGCAGCGCCGACCCCTTGCTGGCCCTGGACTTTCTCCGCCTGAAAAATATGGTGGACGAATTAAAAGAGTCCAGCGATGACATCATCTATGTCTTTGTCCAGGATAAAAACAGCCAGATATTGTCCCACACGTTCAAAAACGGTTTTCCCACGGACCTCAAAGACGCCAATCAAGTGCCCCCAGACGCGAGTCAGCATGTTCAACTCTTGAATACGGGAGAGGGGCGGATTTACGATTTTGCCATACCGGTCACCATCAGTAACGAGCGTCTGGGGACGGTGCACGTGGGTCTGTCCCAGGTCAAAGCC
Source organism: Desulfobaccales bacterium (assembly GCA_041648175.1). Lineage (NCBI taxonomy): Bacteria > Pseudomonadati > Thermodesulfobacteriota > Desulfobaccia > Desulfobaccales > Desulfobaccales bacterium. The sequence goes on from JBAZPO010000020.1 coordinate 46,458, forward strand.
CAGGCTGCGGTGCGCCGGCTTCTCTTCATCATCTTCTGCATTTCGGCCGGGTCCGGCCTGATGGCGGTGGTGCTGGGCACCCTGTTTGCCGGTACCGTCACCCGGCGCTTAAACATTTTGAGGCGATCCGCCGAGTCCATCGTCAGAGGCAATCTTGATCTCCAGACCGGCCCCCAACTCAAGCGCAACTGCTGGGATATCAAGGATTGCCAGGAGCCCCAATGCCCGGCCTACAACGATACCCGCCGGCGCTGCTGGTATCTGGTGGGAACCATGTGCCCTGAGTGCGCCTCCGGAGGTTTTGAACAAAAAATCGAAGCCTGCCAGGAGTGCCCGGTTTACCAGGAAATGAGGGGCGATGAAATCCAGAGCCTGGCCGAGGCCTTCGACTTTATGGCTCTTAATCTGGATTCCTATATTGCCAGCCTCAAAGAGGCCGAACGGACTCTGACCAGGCAGCAGCAGCTGCTCAAAACCATTCTGGATGTAACCCCTGACCTGGTAAGTCTGCAGGATGAAAATCTCATTTATCGGGCGGTTAATCCGGCTTTTTGCCAGTTCTTCGGTCTGGATGAACCGGATGTCCTGGGCAAGTCGAATGCCCAAATCTTCCCCCAAGTGGCCGGACGCCACCGGGCGGAAGATCTTGAGATCCTCAAGACCGGCGCACCTATAAGCAAGGAACTCCTCTTAACCAGAAACCACCGTCGCTACTGGCTGCATATAGTCAAGGTGCCGGTTTATGATGTGGACCGGATTGCCGGTCTGCTGCTCACGGTCCGGGATATTTCCGAGATTAAACAGTACCAGGAGAAATTATTGCAGACGGTAAAAATGGAGCAGTTGGGCCGGTTGGCCGGCGGCATGGCCCACGAAATCAACACCCCCTTGTGCATCATCCTGGGTTATGCCCAGATGCTGCTGGAAGACGTACCCGCTAACACGGAAAGTTTTGAATATTTGGGTATCATTGAAAAACAGGCCCAGATTTGCCGGCGCATAGTCGGCGATTTACTGAGCTTTTCCAGGAATATTGAAAGCAAAATGGAGGAATTGGACCTCAACCAGTCCATCGAGGAGGTCTTGCACCTGGTCGGACACACCTTCAAGCAAAACTGGGTTGATATCGTTACCGCTTTCGATCCCGATTTGCCGCGCTTAACCGGCGATAAGGAAAAACTCAAGCAGGTGTGGATCAACCTTTTGAATAATGCCTTTGATTCCATCGGCCAGGATGGCACCATCTGGGTGAAAACCAGTATCTGTCCCCAGGGCCGGCGGGTGCTGGTGACGGTGGCCGATAGCGGGTCCGGCATTGAACCTGAAGACCTGAAAAGGGTATTTGAACCGTTCTTCACCACCAAGCCCCCCGGCGCCGGCACCGGCCTGGGGCTGTCGGTCTCTTTCGGCATCATCCAGGACCATCACGGCGCCATCTCCGCCCTGAGCCCAAACCCCCCGGCCTTTTTAGGTGATGCCGGACCGGGCCGAAGAGCGCCGGGGCCGGGCTCGGTGTTTCTGGTGGAATTGCCGGTGTCGCCGGATGAACCCGGGGCGGATTCTTGTGAAGACTTTATAACGAATTTGAGTCCGAGCAGTTACCAGCAAGCCTCTTAGGAGGGGTTATGGGTGATATCTTAGTGCTTGACGACGTCCTCGACGCCGGCGTCATGATCAAACGCATCCTGGAACGGAAGGGCCATCAGGTAGCGGTGTTCACAGAAGAGGAAGCAGCCCTCGCACATGCTCGAACTCACCCGGTGCAAGTGGCGATTTTGGACATCCGGCTCAAAAAGATGAGTGGCGTGGATATGCTCCAGGAACTGAAAAAGCTGTCCCCCCAAACCCAGGTAATCATGCTGACCGGTTACCCCACCCTGGAAACGGCGCGCCAGTCCAAGGAACTTGGCGCCTTTGATTATTGCATCAAGCCGATTGACAAAGAAGAGTTGGAAGAAAAAGTGAGTAGCGCCCTGGCCGCGGCCAAGGAGCAGCTTACAACACTTACAACCAGGTAGATGGGGGATCTAAGGGGATTTGGATTTTCACGCTAAAGCTGCGATTATATAACGTCCGGCAATTTTGCAAGAAGTTCAAAAGATTTTTCCGTTATGTCCCAGTCTGAAAGAACCTAACCCATTCCCGCCCCCACATGCTTATAAAATTTTCTCTTTAGAATTCGATGTGATAAAATTATATTCCAACATTATGGAAGGTTGTCTGTCCGAGGGAGGCGGTTTTGGCCGACTGGGCTCAGATCAGGGCGCAGCTTGTTGAAGCACTAATTTCCGCGCCGAAGCAAAAAAGTACACCTGGCTCTTGCGGTCTCCTTCCCATCCGGCAGTTTTCCCGGTCCTCTTCACCCTGCCTATCTTTCAGCCGCTTTTTCTCCATGGAGCCTTGAGATGAAAACTATAACCGGCCGGACCATCGCCTTCATGAGCGCGGGGCTGGTGGTGCTAATAGGACTGGCCTTCTGGTATTGGTCCCCTCCGGCCCAATCTCTGCGGCCCTATGCCGGGCCCGTGGAGAAAATATCTATCAGCGCCGTTTCAAACTCCACATCAGGCCTGCTTCTTATTGCTCAAGCTAAAGGATATTTCCGGAATAACGGCCTGGAGGCCACGCTAAAGTTCTTTCCGACCGGTCCCTTGGGGCTGGAACAACTGCAGGCGGGCCAGATCGATATCGCCCATGTCTCCGATTTTGTTTTAGTCCAGGAAATTTTTAAAGGTGCGAAGTCCCTGCGCTGTTTGGGTTCAATCGGCACCACGGATATTTTGCATATGACGGTCCTAAAGGACCGGGGGATTTTGCAGCCCGGCGATTTGAAAGGAAAAAGCATCGGCGTTGCGCGTGGGACCATCGCGGAATTTTTCCTGGGAAGGTTTTTAACCTTTAACCAGCTTTCTTTAAGCGATATTCACCTAATCTCCCTCACCCCCGAGGAAACACCCGCGGTCCTGGCCAATGGCCAGGTGGATGCGGCCATGGTCTGGGACCCGATAGCCTATGATATTAACCAGCGCCTGGGCAACAAGATCATCAGTTGGCCGGGGCAAACCGGTCAAAAATTTTATAATGTCCTGGTGGGCCGCGACGAATTTATCAAATCCCGGTCAAAGGCTCTGGAAAGGCTGTTCCGGGCCTTGGCCCAGGCTGAAACCTTTAGCAAAAATAACCGGGATGAGAGCCTCGCGATCATCGCCAAACACCTTAACCTCGATCAAGCTATTTTCAAAAGCACTTGGCTCAAAAGCTCTTATGAGCTGTCTTTTGACCAAGCGCTCTTAATCTCTATGGAGGACGAAGCCCGCTGGATGATCAAAAATAAACTGACCGGCCAAACCAGAATCCCCAATTATCTGGACTACCTCAATGCGGAACCGCTGGACAAGGTTACACAGCAAGCGGTCAGTATAATCATCCCCAAAGACAAGAAGTAAATAACTCCGATCTTTAGGAACGCAGCCATGAGAGTCAGAAGCACGGTAAAGATTGCTACTTTTATCACCATAATCGTAGTTATAATTTACAGCGCTCTTGACGTATTCATCGACCAAGCCCAGGAGTTAAAGGAGCAAGATTTACAAAAAGTGGCTGACCTCAGTGGGACTTTTGACCAGTTGCGGGACATTACCACCGATTATGTGCTCTACCGGACGGCACGGGCCCACCAACAATGGTGGACGGTTCAGGGGGAGCTCCTCCAGAGATTAAATACCCCTGAGTACCAGGCGTTCCAAAGGAAATATCTCATCGAAGACCTCGACGACCGGTTAAAGCTGATGGGCGAGGGCTTCACCAGGCTGACGACAACCATCGGTAAAACCGGCTTGAGTGCACCGGAAGTTGAAGCCAATCAAGAATTCCAGAATAGATTGATAGCCCAGATCAGGCTCACCGCCCATAAAATAGTGGCAAGCCTTGTTAAGATATCTGAAGAGATCGGCCGCGACAGAGTTTCGCTGAAGAGTCAGGAAAACCTGCTTGATGTCATCGCCTTGCTGACCTTAGCCTCATTTATTATCGCGAATTCCATATTCCTTTTAAGATCGGTGGTGCGGCCGGTTTTGCAACTTCACGAAGGCGCCCAGATCATTGGCCGCGGCAACCTGGATCACCGGGTGGCGGCCACCGGCACGGGGGAGATCCGGGAACTATCCCAGGCCTTTAATGAGATGATCGACAACCTGGCGAAGGTCACGGTATCCCGTGACGAACTGGCCCGGGAAGTGGAAGAACGCCAGCAGACCCAGAAGGCCTTGCGCCGGGCCCACGAGGAACTGGAACAGCGGGTGGAGGAGCGCACCGAGGAACTGCGCCTGGCGTTGGCCCAATTGCAGGCAGAAGTGACTGAGCGCCAGCAGGCGGAGCAGGCTGTACGGAAATCCGAACAGCGCCTGCGTTACCTGGCCTCCCAAATCCTGACCGCCCAGGAACAGGAGCGCAAACGCATCGCCATGGAACTTCACGAAGGCCTGGGGCAATCCATGACGGCGCTCAAAATGCACTTGCGGTTCATTCAGATGGAAGTGCCGGCAGAGTCGGTAACCATAAAAGAGGATTTCAATGGCGCCCAAAACCTGTTAAAGGAAATGATTGACGAGGTGCGGCGTATTTCCCAGGGCTTGAGCCCGGCGCTCCTTGAAAACCTGGGGTTAACCGCGGCCTTAAAGCGTCTCTTGGACGATTTTGGTAAGTATCAAAACGCAACGGTACAAGCAGATACGGACGACATCCAAAACCTGTTCTCGCCCCAGACCGAGACCAACATATTCAGAATCTTCCAGGAATCTCTCAATAACATTGCCAAGCATGCCCAGTCCACTCAAGTCACAGTCACCATCAAAAGGCAAGACGGGAAAGTAAATTTTCTCATCAAAGATAACGGGGTGGGATTCGATTTTGAACAAATCACGCGTAATGAAATAGCAGATAAAGGCATGGGGCTTGCGGCTATGGATGAACGGCTGCGGATGATCGGCGCCCATCTCAATATCTTGAGTCAAAAAAGTAATGGCACTGCAATCAGCTTCTCCATCCCCATCGACGCTAGTGGTCTGTTTTAGAATTAACTGCACATAAATCCAGGTCCGGAACGCTGGACTTGGCTGGCTTAAGCACCGTAGGGCGGGAAAGCGCAGCGCATCCCGCCTTACGAATCATTCCATCTCTGATACGAAGTTGCGGCCATACAAGTAATTTGTGTTTTGTAGGGGCGGACCTATGTGTCCGCCCTCAGGACCGGCACTCGCGCAGGTGCGTCCCTACAGAATCGAAGCTATGTTTACTTCTATGAGCGCAACTCGGTATGACTACCGAATGTTATCATCTGCCGCCCACTCCAGGTACTTGTGCAAGCTTGAATAAGGCCAATCCATTTTAGGGGAATCTAAAAATGTAAGGAGGGCACTGCCCACCACATTGAGCCTGTTTATCAAATCCCCCCTGTTCGCCTCTTCCCCTTTTCACCCTCCTTTTAAAACCTTCCCCCCATCCCGCCAGCGTACCCGGTAAGTTCAGCGTAACCCAGTCCGGCAACCGGCGCCCCGTTCTTCGTGCCCGCAACCTTGACCTCGCCCTCCCAATAGGTCACCTTCGCCGGGGCCGGAGCCCGGATCTCCTGGTCGGCCAAAGTCGGCGTCAGGTTAAGGCGGTAGCCCGCCTTAGGGATGGCGATCTCCCACCCCGCCGGATACTTGATGCCCGTATGCGGGGACGTCCAGACGCCGGTAGCCTTGACCTGAAAGTCCGCCAGCTTCAAATGCCGGACCTGCCCCTGCGGGTCGATCAAAGTGCCCGAAGAAGCCGGGTCCACCGAACCATCCTTATGCCGCAAGAGATAGAGCATCACGTCCCAGCCGTCGCCCAACTGCACGCTGAACCAGTCCCACCCCGAAAGATTCGGGGCCATGGCGCCGCTGAAAAACTCGTGGTCCATCCAGCTTTCGCCGCTCACCGTTAGGGTGCGGCCGTCCACAGTGATGGCACCCTTGGTCGAAACGCGGCTGATGGAATAGTAATAGCTCGCGGAGTTGTATGCCTCGGACTTGCGACTGTAGCCGCCTTCACCATGCAGGGCCGGGGGTTTCAATGGCGTAAGCGTCAGGTCCAACCCCAGGCCTTCAGCTTGGGCCTTAAGGTGAAATTCATCCCCCATAAGCTCCGTGTGCCAGTCGTCGATCCAGACCCGCATGGCCCCCGCCTTTGCCCCGGACAAACCCAAAGCCCCCCGTCCGGCCTTATCCCGAAAGGCAAAGGTGCTCCGGGCCGGGTCGGTAACGGCCAGGTGGGCGAAATAGATGGTGTTCAAGGACCAGGCCGAGCGGGCTTTAAGGTCGGGTTGCCGTAAAGCGGTCCGAAAGAAGGTCAACTGGTAGCCGAAGGTTTCCCCGGACGCGGCCTTAAGGTGCCCCACATAATACCACCACTCGGTCTGGAACGAAGGGTGAGCCCCGTGGTCCCGGGGGAACTCAAAGGCCCGTCCCGGCTGTGGCGTCTGAAAGGCCTCAGCGGCCCACCCCACCCCGGTCAACAGTACCACCAACATAAGCCCCAAGGCTAGTTTAGCCATAATTAAAGTCGAGGTCCCAAGGTCGTAGGGCGGAAAAGCGCAGCGCATCCCGCCTACGGATCGTTACGGTTTTCATTGTTGCCTTTACCAAGAACCAAAACCTAAAAAAATCATTATAGGCCATTTCAAAACCTATTTTGGGTTCACCTTGAAATGACTTGAAAGGAAATAATCACCCCCCTTTGGACAAAGGGGGGCAGGGGGGATTTATATAACATCTTGAAATCCCCCTAAATCCCAGCAGTGTCCGGTTAGAAAATTGCATGAGGTTGTTCTGCCCCCCTCACCCCAGCTCTCTCCCCCCGAAGCGGGTGGAGAGGGGGTAGGAGATGTGGCCGTTTTAGTAACCATAAGGCATTAAATCGGTTCCACTTTTTCCCCTCTCCCCAATGGGGGAGAGGGTTAGGGTGA
>JBAZPO010000021.1 GCA_041648175.1 Desulfobaccales bacterium
AATCACCAGTAAAGGTTCTCTAAGCTGGGCCGGCTGCTTTTGAATCATCGTCCCAAGATTATCGCCCGGCCTCCCGGGAGTGCTCAAATGTAGTTCAAGAGAATGTATTTGAGCAACAGCCTGTTAAACCTGCGGCTACCTTTTTGACATTCTGATGGGGGAACAGTCTTTGCAAAATGCTTGCCGGACACTACTGCCCTAATCCCCCTTTGGTAAATGGGGTAACTATAAGGAATTACTTATAAAGTCCACCTTTGAAAAAGGGGGATTTAGGGGGATTTAAAAATCAGCCAGCGGCATAAATTTATGGCAAACGCTATAATACTCTCATACCGATTGCCTCCAAGAAGATTCATCACTTGGCCCTCTCACATTACCGGTCGGACGACCGCGGCGTCTTTGGGTTATAGCCTTTGCCAAAAGTTTTTTCCTCTAATTCTCCTCTCCCCTTGTGGGAGAGGGTAGGGTGAGGGGTTAATAAGAAAAAACTTTTGAGGTTATTGCAAAAAGCCGTTTTGTCATCCTGAGCGAAGCGAAGGATCTCGTATTTTCACCCACTTATGAGATTCTTCGGTCGCTTCGCTCCCTCAGAATGACAGGCAGGGAGATATTTGCAAGAGCCTCTTTTGGCAATGAGTATACATGAAGGCCTTTTTGTGGCGGGAATGGTAACCCTGACCGGATAACTTTTTATTGACATATGGTTCGCCAAAGTATATTTAAGGCATATCTGGAAGGAAGGGGAGCATGGCGGCAGAGTTATTTTCTCAGTGTTCGATATCCAATCTGGCTGGAAGGCTCCGGGGAGAGTCCGTCTTTTCGGCCTTTTTCGGCTGCTTTTTTACCTGCTTTAGGAGCCTCTGCCCGGGACCCTGATTACTGAAGATATTTACCCGGGTGGAGGACAAACTCCCCCGGGGTGCAAGCCACGTTGAAACCCCGAGGATTATTTCCTGGGGTTTTTTTATTTTTGGGAACTAGAGCTGAATGGGAGGATCACCATGATACTGGTACTGAGCCAAGGCATCACCAAGGAAGCCAAAGAAAGACTGAAAGACACCCTCCGGGCCGAAGATTACCTGGTCAAGGAAATTAAAGGCGTGGAGGAGACCATCCTGGGGGTGGTCGGTAAAATCCGCCGGGATATCGGCTACTATGAGGGTCTGCCCGGCGTGGCCAAGGCCATTCCTATATCGAGTCCCTATAAACTGGTAAGCCGTGAGTTCCATCCCACTCCTTCTCTCATCAAGGTCGGCGACGCGGCCATCGGGGGCGACCGCCTGGTGGTGATTGCCGGCCCCTGTGGGGTGGAGGACCGGCAAATGACCCTGGACATCGCCCGGGCGGTGCGCCAGAGCGGGGCCGTGCTCTTCCGGGGCGGCGCGTTCAAGCCGCGCACCTCTCCATACTCTTTCCAGGGTCTGGGCGAAGCAGGGCTGAAGATCCTCAGCGAGGTGCGAGAGGAAACGGGGCTGGGGATTGTTACCGAGATGACCTCCATCAGCCAGGCCGACCTCATGATGAAATACGTGGACCTGATCCAGATCGGGGCCCGGAACATGCAAAACTTTGAACTCCTCAAGTGTGCCGGCCGCCTCGGCAAGCCGGTGCTCTTGAAAAGGGGCCTCTCGGCCACTATCGAGGAGTGGCTCATGTCCGCTGAATACATTCTCTCAGAAGGCAACGATCAGGTGATCCTCTGTGAGCGCGGCATCCGCACCTTTGAGCCTTATACCCGGAACACCCTCGATCTCACCGCGGTGCCCATAATCAAGAAACTGACGCACCTGCCCATCATCGTCGATCCCAGCCACGCCACTGGTCTGCGGGACAAGGTGAGCCCCATGGCCCGGGCCGCCATCGCAGCGGGCGCCGACGGACTCATTATCGAAGTGCACACTGAGCCCGACAAGGCCCTTTCCGACGGCCCCCAGAGCCTCTACCCCGGCCAGTTTGAGCAGCTTATGCGGGACCTGTACGTCATCGGCCCGCTGGTGGGCAAACAGCTGGATTACACGTATCTCGAGAAGGCCAGGATGATCCGGAGGGCCGGCGAGTTGGGGGGGACACCGGTTCAGGCGGCCTACGCCGGCGTGCCGGGCTCTTTCAGCCACAAGGCCTGCCGTCAGTTTTTCGGGGAGGATGTGCCTTTGCAGACCTGCTCCTCCTTCCGGGAGGTCTTCGACTTGGTGGACCGCGGCCAGGCGGCCTTTGGCCTGCTCCCCCTGGAGAATAGTCTGACCGGCAGTTTCCATGAGAACTACGATCTGTTCCTGGAATACGACCTCAAGATTGCCGGTGAGGTGACTCTGAGGATCAAGCACAACCTTATCGGACACGAGAACACGCTGCTTCAGGGGATTAAGCGGATTTACTCGCATCCCCAGGTCTTCCGGCAATGCAAGGAGTTCCTGGAGGCGCATCCCGACTGGGACCGTATCGCCTGCCAGGATACGGCCACCTGTGTCGAAAGGGTCAAGAAGAATAACGATCCCGGGGAGGCGGCCATCGCCGGGGACGAAGCGGCCAGGCTTTACGGGATGGTGGTGTTGAAAGAAGGCGTCGAGATGAATCCCCGCAATTTCACCCGCTTTGTGGTCATCTCCAAGCAGGGCGACCTGCCGGGCCTCAAGAACAAGACCTCGCTTATCTATTCGGTGAGCGACCGTCCGGGTTCACTCTTCGAAACGCTGCGAGTCTTTGCCGACCACAGCATCAACCTGGTGAAACTGGAATCCCGGCCCATCCACGACCGGCCCTGGGAATATCTCTTCTATGTAGATGTGGACCTGGACCTGTCAGCCGAGCCGAACCGCCCTCTTCTTGAGCAGTTGCGGGCCAAGACGGAATACTTCAAATCCTTGGGGAGTTATCAGAAGGGAGGCGCAGGAATAACCGGGGTGGAAAAGGGGGCGTCCGGGACCAAGTAAAATGTGCAACACGACCAGCCTGCCGCTGCTGGCGGTTAAAGTCCCCCTTTGGCAAAGGGGGATTTAGGGGGATTTGTTTTTCAAGGTAAAGCTTGCGTCTACCAATTTACCGGTATGAATGCATTTTCGTATAAAAGGGCTGGAGCCAATCCTGGCTTAAAACGCGTCCTCTGCTCTAGTAGCCCGAATTTAGCGGCCATGCCCGGAGCTTGACAACCCATCCTGCTGAAATTACCTTGTGCAGAAGATCCTTTCAAAAAGTCATTGTAAAATCCTTGTAAAATAGGAAGGAACGTGGAGATGAACATCGGATTTTTCAAAACTCTTATCATTTCCTTGCTGTTGTGCAGCCTGTTGTGGGTCGCGGCCTGCGTCAACGGCGCCACCGGCCCCGGGCCTACGGGAAGTTCCTCTGGCTCCTATGGCACCGCCCTCGCCCCCGAGCAATCGGATCCTCAGTTTTGGCAAATATGGGTGGATATGCATGGTGGGGGCTGATAATTTTCCCTTGGCTCGACATCGCCAAACTTCCTGAATGACTGAAGGAGGAGAACATGAAATTGTTGCGGCTTCTCATAATCATAATAGTTGTCTTGGCCGGCTTCGGCCAGGCCGCCCTGGCGGGCAGTTCTGATCCGCTCTTTGTGAACCTGACGACGGATGATAACCACAAGGCCAATATGGCGATCGCTTTCTCCATGGAGCAATTGAAACGCGGCCATCCGGTGACGATCTATGTCAATAGCCAGGCGATTCAGATAGTCAACAAGGCCAACAACAAACGGTATGCCATGCAACAACAGAAACTGACCGAGTTTACCAGTAAAGGCGGCACGGTTTATGCCTGTCAAGTGTGCGAGAAATTTCTCAAGTTTACAGAGTCCGACCTCATCCCGGGTGTGAAGTTGAGCACGGCCAATTCGGTCACCGAGGCCCTATTCAAAGATAACACCAAAACACTTTCCTGGTAATCAGGGAGGCATACTTTATGGTCAGGCGGTCGAGTGACCGCCCGAGGGTTCAAGATGCCTGCATTTCCCCCAGAAGCCGCTCCAGGTCTGCTCGACCCAACACGTAATTTTCGCGGCAAAATTCGCAGGTTAGGGCGGTTTCCTCGTGCTGTTCGAGGAGGGAGGCCAGTTCTTCCCGGCCGAGGCTGATAAGGGCTTTTTCCACTCGTTCCCGGCTGCAGGAACACCGGAAGGCCAGGACGTACTTTTCCAGGGTGATGAAAGGAATATCGGCGAAGATAAGCCCCAAGAGGTCTTCCGGGGTTTTGCCATTGCGCAGCAGCTCGGTAATGGCGGGCAGTTTCTTTATATGTCCAGCCAACTTGTCTATGACGGCATCGTTGGCAGGGGGAAGGGACTGGATCAGAAAACCGCCCGCCGCGGCAACGTTCCCGTCAGGTTCAACAAAGACCCCCAGCCCCACCGCGGAGGGAATCTGCTCCGACTCGACCAGGTAGAAGGCCAGGTCTTCGGCGATTTCGCCGGATAAGAGTCTGACTACGCCCGTGTAGGGCTCCTTCATCCTCAAGTCTTTGGTTACCCTAAGGAATCCCTCTTTCCCGAGGGCGCCGGCCACATCTAACTTTCTCCCCCGGGGCGGCAGGCCCACATAGGGTACTCCTACATACCCCCGCACCAAGCCGTTGCTTTCGGCTTCCACCACGATTTTTTGCAGAGGTCCGTTGCCCTCGAACTTGAGGGCCACCCGCTGACCGCTTTTCAGAAGCGCCCCCATGAGCGCCCCTCCGGTCAAGGCCCGCCCCAGCGCAGCAGAAGCGGTGGGATAGGTGCCGTGACGGCGGCAGGCCTCATCGACAAGCTGCGTGGTTACGCAGGCCAATGCCCGGACGCTGCCGTCTTTCGTTATAGCTCGAACCAGGTAATCCGCCACCGCGCCTATCTCCTCTTTACTCAATTTTATTGAGAGCTTGATCGAGGTCGGCACAGAGATCGCCAAAATCCTCGCAGCCCACCGAGAGACGCACCAGTTCGTCCAGAATGCCGGCTTGTTCCCGTTGGGCCCGGGGGACTGAGGCGTGAGTCATAGAGGCTGGATGTTCGATCAAGGATTCCACGCCTCCCAAAGATACCGCCAGGGTGATCAAGCGCAGGTTGTTGAGCAGGACTCTGCCACCTTCCAGGCCGTTTTTCACGCCAAAACAGAGCATGGCTCCAAAGCCATCCATCTGCTGTTTGGCGAGGTCATACTGGGGGTGATCGGTCATTCCTGGGTAACAGGTCCAGGCCACATTAGGGTGGTTGCTGAGAAAGGCCGCCAATTTCATGGCATTTTCCTGGGCTCTTTCTATCCTCAGCGGGAGGGTGCGGACTCCTCTCAAGATAAGCCAGGCCTGGTGGGGGTCCATAGTCCCGCCAAACAGGTTCAGGACCTTGCGGATTCTTTTATAAAGTTCGGCATCCTTGACGATGATCATGCCACCGATCACATCGCTATGTCCGTTGAGGATTTTGGTCAAGCTCTGCACTACCAGGTCGGCCCCCAGCTCCAGCGGACGTTGCAAATAGGGGCTGGCAAAGGTGTTGTCCACTGCCACAAGAGCTCCGTGCCGGTGGGCGATTTCCGCGGTTCTCTGAATATCGGTAATCTTCAAGGTTGGATTGGTGGGGGTCTCCAGGTAAATCATCTTGGTGTTAGGCCGCAGAGCCGGCTCGAGGTTGTGCACATCCGAAGTATCTACAAAGGTGGTAGCGATTCCGAACCTGGGAAGTTCGCTTTCAAGCATAACATGCGTCGGTCCATAGAGACAGTCGGAGGCCAGGAGGTGGTCACCCTGGCTTAAAAGGCTCAGAAAAACGGTGCCGATGGCAGCCATGCCGGAAGCCGTCGCCATTCCGGCAAGACCGTTTTCCAGGCCGGCAATGTTATCTTCCAGGGCCTTCACCGTGGGGTTGCCCATGCGGGTATAAATATATCCGGGTTTCTCACCACTGAACCGGGCAGCCCCTTCTTCGGCGCTGGGAAAAGCGAAGGTGGACGTCTGGAAGATCGGAGGCGATACCTCCCCATAGACGGGACTCTCCAGAGCTCCCAGATGAATGGCTTTGGTTGATTTGTGCATTATCCAGCCTCTCCTTGAGCAATCCATGTTGGCAAATTTTCGATGCTTGATCTTATCAACGCCACGAATCGTTGTCCATTTGCAGTATGCCGGCCTGCCCGTTTTGTATTTATAGCGTTTGCCAAAAGTTTTTTCCTCTAATTCTCCTCTCCCCTTGTGGCAGAGGGTAGGGTGAGGGGTTAATAAGAAAAAACTTTTTGGCAATGAGTATAACTTGTCCATCGGCCGCGCCCGCGCTATCATACCAGCAATTTGCCGTTGACTTTGCGAGGTTATGCCTTTATGCGGATCAGCTTTCACGGGGCAGCCCCAGACGATAACCGGGTCTCAGCACTTGATCACGGTGAACGGGCAGAATATTCTGCTTGACTGCGGCCTGTATCAGGGGAAACGCGAGGAAGCCAGGAAAACCAAAAGGCGTAACCCATTGAGATTACGCCTTATTTAACCAAATGGTGGCGAAGCGGGGATTTGCTTAAAAGTCAAGCAGGGCCTTGCTTTCCGCCAGGCAGCGGTCAACCCGACCTTGCCCGTAAGTCAGGCGTATTTTTAGTTAATCGGCTTATTTTCAGGTTCGCGACCTGCTAGGCAATGAGCAAATTTTGAGTGATGTTTGGGGAGATAAAGTGAAAAATCTTGACGTCAACATAGGTGTCTTCGGGATGTTTCTTGACGTGGCGCCGCCAGGCCTGCTCCGTGGTCTCACCCATTTTCACCACCACTATAGCCGACTGGATGATAGTGAAAGAGGGTCCAGCCCCTTGATTAGTAGCCATCGCATATCTCCTTTAGGTGGTCGAGGCCAAACGGCCTGAAAGAAATCGAGATCGCCGGTTGACATTTCGGGCTAACCATAATGGCCCGTTTGCCCAGGGAGGCATAAAAAATGGTAACTAAAGATTAAATTATATTTATAGGAAGGGGAATAAGAGGAGTGACCATTTTCGTATGATCGTTTTGATCATTCGTAAGCAATTCATTTAGGAGTAATTAGGGTATAGTTTTGGGAGATCGCGTACTTGACCAAATCGGCCAGATTGTTAATGTTCAGCTTTTCCATGATGTTATAACGGTGCCGACGCACTGTATTGACGCTGATAAATAAAGCATTAGCAATTTCTTGGCTTTTCTTGCCTTCCACCAAGAGGATTAAGACCTCCTTTTCGCGACTTGTTAAAGTATCGTTTTGGTCAAACTCCAAAGTCAACCTTATCAGGTCGTCGGAAATAAGCCGGGAGAGGTATTTTTCTCCCTTTTTTAGGGCCTGGACGGCCCGGATCAACTCACCACTGGGGTCTTCCTTCAACAGAAATCCATCGGCGCCATCAGCCAGGGCTTGACGAATAAATTCTTTTTTACGATGCATGGTCAAAACCAAGATCTTCACCTGGGGGTAATACTTTTTGATTTCGCGGATAGCCTCCAAACCCCGAAGATTTGGCATGGAAATATCCAGGACGACAAGATTAGGGCAGGACTTCTTCAATAATTCCAGCAACTCAAGGCCATCGTTGACTTCGCCAATAATAACAGTTTCCTCAATCCGTTCGATAATTTTCCGTATCCCTTCTCGGAACATCACGTGATCGTCAGCCAAAACGATGCTAAAAGAACCCAAATCAAGCCCTCCCGCGCAGTGGAATGGTAAAAGAGATACGAGTGCCCCGGTTTTCTGTGCTCACGAGTTCAAAAGCTCCCCCAAGAATCATCACCCGCTCTTCCATGGAGAGTAGTCCTAAGGTGTTTTTCTCAATGAAGACTTTGTTCCGGTCAAACCCCCGGCCATTGTCATCGATGACAAAGGCAACGTGCCCGTCTTCCCTGTGTGCTGCCAGCGACACATGGTTGGGGTAAGCGTGTTTTCCGATATTCGTCAAGGCCTCCTGCACGACCCGGTAGATCGCAGTCTGGACCGGCAAAGGGAACAGGCCATCAAGGTTGTCTATCTTGACCTCCCATTTAATCTTCTTTTGCAAGGCGACGAAATCTTCGATCATGGATTCCAGTGCGGCGGTCAGCCCCAGATCTTCCAGATCGCCTGGATTCAAATCTAAATAAAGACGGCGCACTTCGCCGATGGTCTCGCTGATAAACCTGAGGATCTTACTTATTTCGATTTTCAATGACACTTGCTGTGGCTGCAACTGCTCCGCCAAAGCTTCCAACTTAAGCTTCAAAGTCAACAGGGCATGCCCCAACTCATCATGCAGCTCCGCTGCCAAACGTTTGCGCTCATTTTCCTGAGCCGTAAGCAACTGCGCGGTAAGGGAACGGAGTTTTTTCTCTGACTTTCGCAAAGCCTCCTCTGCCTGTCGCCGTGCGGTGATGTCTATCCCAATGGCTCCCACCATCACTACTTGGCCATCCTGGTTCAGGATGGGGAATTGGTTATTCAGCCAGAAATTGGTCAAGCCATCCTGCTCCAGGGTTTCGATACTTTCCAACGGTTGCCATAACTCCAATACTTGCCGATCCAGCTCCCGAAACCGGCTGGCCAGTTCTGGAGGCCAGACTTCCTCCAAGGTCTTTCCCATCCAATCGGACCCCTTGCGGCCAAAAACTTTTTCCCAAGTTTCGTTGGCAAAAAGGTAGCCACCATGAGTGTCCCTCATCGAGGCTGTTCCGGGTAGA
This sequence comes from Desulfobaccales bacterium, assembly GCA_041648175.1. Lineage (NCBI taxonomy): Bacteria > Pseudomonadati > Thermodesulfobacteriota > Desulfobaccia > Desulfobaccales > Desulfobaccales bacterium. The sequence goes on from JBAZPO010000021.1 coordinate 8,653, forward strand.
TGTCGCATAAACGCGGCGAAGCGAGCCTCGCTTTCATCAAGCCTGCCTTCCGCCTGCCGACGCCCTTCGGTTTCGTGAAGAATTTGGGCATAAGACAATTGCAGCTCTTCGATCTTGGCGAGGGCTTGACGCTGCATTGCTGCGACTTGATCTTGAGCTTGGCGCAGCAGGCGGTTCGTCGAATGGGCATACCACCAGGTGACCCCCAGTAAGACCACGATTATAGCTGCAATGGTAAGAGAATCAAGCATGGGTTTTCCTCAGGTTTCCCGTGAGGCCGAAACAACAGGTTCTAGCTGCGAGACTCTCAAAAATCGGCGGTTCATACAGATATAACTCTGATCCGGTCGGGTCTCAAAAGAAATCGTGATAATCTTGTATGGTTGCAGTTAGCCAATTATCCCACAGACATCAGTTCCAGGGTGCTTGATTGTAGGCTTGGCGAACATGGCCCCGTCCTTGGGGAAAAGGAATCAGTGAAAAGGCTGGATAGAAAAGACCCAGACAACTCTCATGATTGACGTATTACGTTTACATCCCTTCTGGTTCCAGGGATTCAGATTCTACAGATTTTTTGGTTTGTTGGCTCGATGATGAAGCTTTTTTGAGAATTTTCTTCTTTTCCGTTACAATCTGATTTTTGTTAGTTACAGGAGAATCTTTAAAGTAGCGAGCGTGAGCCCATCCTTCCGCACCCGTAGTGGGATATCTTACTTTAACCCACAAAGAACCTGATTGAGAAATTTTTTCAACTGGATCGTTGAGTTTTAATTCCTTCACTACTTGTGAAGGTATTGAGGGTATTATGTACAGTTTTATATTTTCTGCAGCAACAAAGTAATAAGAGGTCGTCTTAGGAGGGGAAGCTGTAGAACTAATTTCAGCGGTCTTTCCAGGCTCCATAAGATGCTCTGGCTTTATTTCTGATACCATTTTGGCGGGAATCCATCCTATCGCTTTATCTTTTTCAGCTAATACTCGCCACCAATCATTCTTTTCTGAAATTTTCTGGACCTCATCCCCGTAACCAAGCAATTTACGGGAAACGATGTCTTCACCAGGAGAATCTCGTAAGGGCAGTTCATCCGCCACAATATAATAATTTTTTGTAATTAAAGGAACGTTACTTAATAAATCTCCCTGAATCCACCCAATTTTCTGGTCTCGCAGGGATTGGACTCTCCACCACCCAGCGTCGTTTTTATCAAGAAACCTTACTTCATTAGCATTGTAAATCTCAGCTACCACTTGACAGTCATAACCTGGGCAGTCTCGCAAATAACTAACAGTGGGGATACTGTAATAATAATTGGCATTTTTATTATTAGTAGCACAAGAATATAGTGATAATGAAATCAACGGTATTACTATCAATCTAACGATTTTCATATTGATCATTAAGTTATGTTAAATTAAAACTGATAAAGGTTAATATTGTGTCTCACTCAGAGCGACCATGATAGGTTTATTTAATTGGGATTAATATTATCAACCGCTTTTAAATTGTATATCAACCATTTTCCCGATCCTTTGGAAAATGTCACTTGATATGTTTTCGTTAAGATTCTGATTGACCCATTTTTCTGATCTTGGGTTTTGATATTCCAGATTACTTTTCCAAGGATAGTGGTTGGGGTTTCTCCTTGGAGATCTGTTAGCTTAAATTGGGAATCAAGGTAATTATATTTTTTCCAAATAGTTAACGTCGAATCCCTTTTTTGACCGACCTCCGGAAAATCAGGAGAGTAGGCTTCCATGAACAAGTGGATATCCTTTTTTAATTGGGCTTCTCGAATTTTAGTGAGCAAATTGACCAGTTCTTCTTGTTCAGAAATCGCTAGCGAATGAAATACTTTTAAAGGGAGTTGAGAGGTTTTCGAAGATTGGTCGGTTGCCACGTTTGTCCCACTATTTTGCTGGGTTGCTTGTCTTACGGGAGCTTGGTTTGTAGGTATGGGCTGATTGGTAAGAACGAAAAAGTAAGAGATGGCTAAAATGATCCCGACCGCCCAGATTACCAAGACCTGTCGCCATATTTTTTTCTTAGCTGAATCTAAGTTGTCATTTAGTCGGATTGATCCCTGAACTACCTCATGGGTCTCGGCCTCGAGGGCAGCGAGGGTATTCGTTATGGAATCCTTGGCTTTTTCTATTTGAGACATTTTAATTCCCTCCAATACAGCCTCTTCTGACACGCCTGACCCTGGAGGGCGCACAAACGTTAATATAAATATATCATATTTAACTAAAAATATGACATAAAGAGTACCTCTAAAGACAACATACTGATTTTAGCGATAAAAGTGCAAATGTGCGGATATGCTCGGCAGAACCTAAGCAGGCATCTTTAATGTGGGTAATTTCGAATGTCAGGGGGCATTGCAATATCGAGATTTTGAATTGGTTTATAAACCCTAACCACTCACCACCGTCTACTCCACCTCCAAAATCAGGCACTTGAGATACAAGCTCTCCGGCAACGAGAGCAGGGCAGGGTGGTCCTTGGCCGCACCCCGGCGCTCTACGATGCGGGCCTGGCGATGAGTGTCCGCAGCAGCTTCCCGCACGATCTCCAGAAATTCCGGCTCGCTCAGGTTATAGGAGCAGGATGAAGTAACCAGAATGCCTCCGGGTTGGAGCAACTGAAAGGCCCGGCGGTTAATCTCTTTGTAACCTTTGGCCGCCCCGGCCCGTTCCAGACGGCTCTTGGCAAAGGCCGGCGGGTCCAACGAGATGAGGTCGAAGCGTCGGCCCTCAGCCACTGCCTCCTTCAGGAAGTTAAAGACATTGGCCTTGACCAGGTCCAGATGGTTATAGCCATTCAGGCTGGCGTTTTCTTGGGCTACCGCCAGGGCCGGCCCCGAACTCTCCACCAGGGTGACCCGTTGGGCCAGTGGCGCCAGGTGCATGGCAAACGCCCCCTGATAGGCAAACGCGTCCAGGACTTCCCCATGCGAGAAGATTGCTGCGGCCCGGCGGTTTTCCCGCTGGTCTAAAAAGAGCCCGGTTTTTTGGCCGGCCCGGATATCCGCCCACAACCTGACCGCGCCCTCCCGGACCTCCACCCGATCCGACAGTTCCCCGTAAACCGTCTTTACTTCCAGAGGCAGCCCCTCTTGGTGGCGCACCTCGGCATCATGGCGCAGGGTCACCGAAGCCGGCGCCAACTGCTCCACCAAAATCTCAATTATGGTGGGTAGCCAGCGCTCCATACCCGGGTGCAGGGTCTGAATTGCCAGGTGGCCGGCATAGGTATCTACCATCAGGCCAGGGAACCCGTCCGCCTCCCCGTAAATCAGGCGGTAGGCGTCAGTCTCAAACACGACCTGACGCCGATACGCCAAGGCTCGTTTAAGCCGGTCCTCCCAAAATACCCTATTTACGATGTTATTTCCGGCAGTTACCAATCTCAAGGCGATGCGGGACGCGGCGCTGTAAAAGGCCTGTCCCAAGAAGCGGCCACTGGCATCGGTCATGGCCACCAGTTCACCCGCGGCCAGCTTCGGGATGCTTTCCAGGTCATTGCGATAGACCCAAGGGTGCCCGGTGCGCTGCCACCTGAGCCCCTTGGGCGTCAATCGGATCTGCGGTATAGGACTCATACTTGGCGCTCCGTTTGCCATGATGTTCCTCGGCGATGTGCTTCAATATATTGATATGACATAAATAATATTCCAAAGGCAAAAGAGGGCAGGGGAGGGGCGGGAGTCATCCGGCGCTGTCCCGGCGCGTATCTAATCTCTGCCAGTGCTCCAGTTTCTGGCGTTCGGCGAATTTCCCCTGGATGAACTTTGCGGCAAAATCGGGGTGCCCAAAGTAGCCGGGGGCCAGTTTCAAAACCCGGTCTTGCATTTCTTGAAGCAGGACAGGAAATTCCGCCGCAGATATAAAGTTGCGCTCTTCTTTGCGAGTGAAAATTATTTCGTCTCCCAGCGCCGTTACAACTTGCTCTGCAAGCGCCTTTAACTCCGGCGGCAAGGTATCAGCCCTCACGGGAACGGCTATCCGGGTTGAAAGGCTCACGTACCAGCGATCGCCGGCCACCGGCCGGGAGTGGTCCCACAGCTCCAAAATCAGGCCATTCGCCAAAGCATGCTGGGAAATTAATCTTCCTGAATTCATTGCCATATTCAGCTAGAGTTCCTCAATGTGTTAGAATCCTCAGGCTAATTAAGGTATAGTATAATGATCTTCTGCACAAGAGACTAAAGAAAAGGGGCAGCATGCGACGCAAAACCTGGATAATTGCGGTGGCCATCGTGGTCCTGGGCGCGGCCCTGGCCGGAGGCCTCTACTGGCAATGGGCCAACTCACCCCGTTACGCCTTGCAGCAAGCGGCCCTGGCCCTGAAGACCCGCAACCTGGACAAGTTTTTCACCTATGTGGATTTAAAAGAGATTGTGACTAATTTTTCCAAGGCTTCCAGCCAAGACGTGGAGACCAAAGACGATGCCCAGGCTGATGATTTGACCAAATATTCCCGTCGCCTGGGCGGCAAGTTCGCCCAACTTTTTCTGCCCAAATTATTAGAAACCTTCGAACCCCAAATCCGCAAGGTCCTGGACCACTATCTCCTCAATTTGAATAACACCCAGATCCTGGCGGTGGCCGCCGCGGCGACTGTGGCCCAGATCGACAACCAGGGGGAGGGTGAGGCGCAGGTGACCTTGACTGACCCCAAATCCCAGGAGACCTTTCGGTTTCAAATGCGCCGTCAACCTGACCACGGCGTCTGGCAAATCGTCTCAGTGAATTACAACGACCTCAAGAAATTCTACAAACGGGAACTATGTCGATAATTTTTCAAACCCCTCGGAGGAGTCATTCCAATCAGCCCTAAATATAACGTCTGATAATATATATTATGTAAACTAAGATATGCTGACCCAAGAAAAGTGCCCTCAGTGCGGTTACGGGACCCAGAAGCACCGTAATCCGGTACCTACGGTCGATATCATTATCGAATATCGCGACCAGGGCTTGATTTTGATCGAACGGGCTAATCCGCCGCACGGTTGGGCGTTGCCCGGGGGGTTCGTGGATTACGGCGAATCTTTAGAAATCGCCGCCCTACGAGAGGCCCGGGAGGAAACCGGACTTACCGTAACTCTCCTGGGACAGTTCCATACCTATTCGGACCCCGAGCGCGATCCCCGGCGCCATACCATCACCACCGTGTACGTAGCTCACGGCGACGGCACTCCCCAGGCTGCGGACGACGCCCGTCACCTGGCCATCTTTACTCCGGAACAACTGCCTGAGGTGCTGGCTTTTGACCATAAGCGCATCCTGGCGGATTACCTTAAAGTTCGTCCGCAATGGCTAGCTAAAATTAAGAAGACTTATTAGATTTGGCTGATAACAGACTAATATTCTTTTATAAAATGGTCAGTACCATTGGTGGTCTGGTAGGCTGGCCATACTTCTACTGGCACCTGAAATCCCGGGGCCAGGGTGAAAGTTTTCTGCCTCGTCTGGGCCTTAAGTTGCCAACGGGGCCTTTGCCCCCCGGTTCGCCTCGCTTGTGGCTCCATGGCGTCTCCGTGGGCGAAATCCAGGCCGCAATCCCCCTGTTTCGTGAGCTCAAGACCCTCCTGCCCCAGGCCTCCTTCATCATCAGCACCGGCACCGAAACCGGCCAAATGCTGGCCCGCAAGCACTTTACTCCCTTGGGCGCCCTGGTCTGCTACTTCCCCTTGGACATCCCCTGGGCGGTGCAGCGCTACCTGAACTACCTCCGCCCCCAGATATTCATTGGCCTGGAATCGGAGATCTGGCCGAATTTCCTGTATATGGCGCACAAACGTGGCATTCGTCTGGCCCTGGTCAATGGCCGGCTCTCCGATAAATCCTTAAGAAGATTTGTTAAATATAGACGGTATCTTAATAATATTATTAATCTATTTGATCTAGTTGCCGCGGGCTCGCTCCAGGATTATCAGCGGTTCCAGCGCCTGGGAATTTCACCAAACAAACTCCATCTCACCGGCAATCTGAAATACGACCGCTTGCTGCAGGGCCGCGATGATGCCCGCCTTGAGGAGTTCCGTGGTATCTTAAACAGTCCCGGGACCTATGGTCCGGTATGGCTGGCAGCCTCCACCCACCCCGGCGAAGAGGAAGTGATCCTTGACGCCTATGAGAAACTGCTGGCCCCCTCCCCTGCTTTAAACCTCATTTTGGCGCCTCGCCATCCGCAACGCGCCCCCGATTTAGCCCGGCTCCTTGCCGGCCGCGGCCTTAAAAGTCAGCTCTGGTCCCGCCTCAAGTCCGGCGAGGATTCACGCCGTCACCCCGTGGTTATCATCGATACTATCGGCGACCTCTTCACCCTATACGGTTTAGCCGACGTCACCTTTATCGGCGGCAGCCTCGTGCCCCACGGCGGCCAAAACATCCTGGAACCCGCGGCCTGGGGTCGCGCCCCCATCTACGGCCCTCATCTGGAAAACTTTCTCTGGGCCAAAGCGATCCTGGAAGAAGTGGGAGCCGGTATCATGGTCACAGATGCTGACTCCCTGGCCCAGGCCGTGGAGCGTTTCTTAGCCCAAACCGAGCTCAACTTAGAGTTGGGCCGGCTCGCCCAGGCGGCCTTGATCCCCCACCAGGGCGCATCCCGCCGCCAGGCCGAATTAATCGCCTCCCTGGTTCACCCGCAGTAACCAACCCCACACTCTGGATAGCCTAATAGACGCAGAATTACAGAGAAAAATTAAGAATTATATAAGCATTTAGTTTACAATATCATATGCTGCCATATTATATTTGGAGGAAATGTAATGGTAGAGTCGATATTGGTCCAGAAAGCCTACACCTCAATTGTGGAGCACTTCATCAAAACCGGACGCGCCCCTCATTACACCGAACTTGCCGAAATATTGGGGCTCCGTCCCGATGAAGCCAGGGGCGTGCAGCATAAGGCCGCCGAAGCCTCCATCGCTTGCTGGTTTGTAGAGGACACCGATTACATCGAGTCCTGGGCGCCGTTTTCTAACGTCCCCACTCATTATCGGGTGACTGTGAAGGGCGAACAGAAGTGGTACGGCCAGTGAGGGCTGGAAGTGCTGGCCGTGCGCTGGCTCTTTCCCGGCACTGAGGTCCGCATCGACACGCGCTGTCTGGATTGCGGTGAGCCGATTCTGGTTCGCATGCGCGACGAAGAGATTTTGGAAGTAAGTCCACCGACGGCTGTCGGCCATATGAACGTTCCGATCTCCAAGTGGGGGGAAACATCTTGGGGATTAAAATGAAGTCGCATGAATCTCTTCCGGTCGGAAGAACACGTCAAGAACTGGTCTATTTACGACCCGGTCTCAGCAGACGCTATCATGCCGCTCGCCGACTGGGCGCTGGCCTTTAGCGGACCCTTGATGCGCCATCGGCTGAAACCGGACTACCTTGCGCGGGTCCAGGAATATACGTCCGAATTATTCCTGGCGTTACAAAAGCTGGGTAAAACGGGCCCTTTCTGGCAGGCCGGCTAGGTGGAAGCCTACTGGCGCTTAAGATTATTCGACTCAGCCCAAGGCGAGTCTCGCAGAAGCAATACGAAATAGGCGAACCTCAACCAGGCGGGAATGAATCGCGGCATCGGTTAAATTAATGGTTCGAAGGAAAATTGGCTGATAAATGTAGAGATAGAAATAAGTTTACAATTAATAGTGGCCCCCCATTAGGAGGCAACCGCCCGGGCAAAGTGCGCATATTCACAGGCATGCGCGATTACGCCAAACGTGGAAAATAGCGCCTCTCGGGTGAGCTAATAGTTAACCCTCAGCCAGCTAAAAAGCTCAAAGCCTGGGGGTCACTCTCTGATTTGCACAAATTTGCTTTCCACCCTAAAATTGAGGCCAGGCCAAACCCTTACTATCCTCCTGATCGCCCCGCCACGGGCCTTAGATTCAGTCATTTTTTCTGCGCGGCTATCTATTCAATATATCTATATTAATCCATGTATACTCGGTGGTAGCTTCTTATACTGAATTGCGCTCATAAGTTAGGGGCTGGCTTAAATGTCCGAAACCGGCTAGCCATAAAGAATAGGGGCAAAAAGTCCCCCTTTGGAAAAGGGGGATTTAGGCAGCAGTGTCCGGTTAGAAAATTGCATGAGGTTGTTCTGCCCCCCTCACCCCAGCCCTCTCCCCCCGAAGCGGGTGGAGAGGGGGTAGGAGATGTGGCCGTTTTAGTAACCATAAGGCATTAAATCGGCTCCACTTTTTCCCCTCTCCCCAATTGGGGAGAGGGTTAGGGTGAGGGGGAAGTAATCTTCTCGGAGCCGGAAGGGCGCAGCGAATTTTTGAGCTGTTGGACTACGCCCAACGAACTTCCTCATTTGCAAAAACCTAACCGGACATTGCTGGGATTTAGGGGGATTTGGATTTTCACGTCAAAACCCGCGGCTACCAAATTATCTGTTTAAACGATTTCCTTCTTAGGTGCTCATGCCCCCCCAATTACCCCCGCAAAACCGAGCGCCCGGTCACTGTCCCCGGACCGCGCGCTGATCCCGCGGTTGCAAAAAAGTGATCGGGTTCCCATCTAGATATGGTATATTTAAGAGAAATTCTGCAATTTCGAGGTAGTCGTTGAAAGCATTACTGGCGTTGGAAGATGGTTTGATCTTACGGGGCCGGTCCTTCACCGGACCCGGCGAGTGCAGCGGCGAAGTGGTGTTCAACACCGCCATGACCGGTTATCAGGAGATTCTCACCGATCCGTCCTACAAAGGGCAGATCGTCACTATGACCTATCCCCTTATGGGCAATTACGGCATTAATAGCGAGGATCTGGAGTCCCGGGGGGTCCACGTGGAAGGCTTCATCGTCAAGGAGTACCACCCCTACCCTTCCAACTGGCGCTCCCAGGGCAATCTGGCCGATTACCTCAAGGCCTCCGGCAAATTGGGGGTGGAAGGTCTGGACACCCGGGCGCTGACCAAGCGCCTCCGGGAGGGCGGGGCCATGCGGGGGATTATCTCGACCACGGACCTGGACCCCGCGTCCCTGGTGCGCCGCGCCCAAGCACTCCCCAGTATGGAGGGTCAGGACCTGGTGCCCCTGGTGACCTGCGCCCAGGCCTATTGGTGGCCCGAAGTGCCGGCCCCGGGTAGTGCGCCCCAAGACCTGGCCGTCCTCTGGACCCAAAAGTCCGGCAAAAAAGTGGTCCTCTACGACTACGGCGTTAAATTCAATATTATCAGAAGCTTAAAAGAACGGGGCCTGGAGGTCCTGGTGGTGCCCGCCACCACCCCGGCCACGAGCATCCTGGCCCTTAAACCCGACGGCGTGGTCCTCAGCAACGGCCCCGGAGACCCGGCCGCGGTCACCTATGCCGTGGACAACGTGCGCCAGTGTCTGGGGTCGCAGCCCATGTTCGGCATCTGCCTGGGACACCAGCTCATGGGTTTGGCCATGGGGGGCCGCACCTTTAAACTCAAATTCGGCCATCACGGGGCCAACCAACCGGTTAAGAATAAACTCTCGGGCAAAGTCGAGATCACTTCCCAGAATCACGGCTTTGCCGTGGACCTGGAATCCATCCCCGACCCCGCGGTCCAGCTGACCCACGTCAACCTCAACGATGGCACCTTAGAGGGCCTGCGCCATCCCAAACTGGCGGCCTTCTCGGTGCAGTACCACCCCGAGGCCGCCCCCGGCCCCCATGACGCCAACTATCTCTTCGAGGAATTCTTGGAGATGGTCAAGGGGAATTGAACTCATGGCGACACACAGTGCCTTTGGAAATTTTGCGTCAGTTGTTGTAGGGTGCGTTTCACGCACCATGTTCTCGTTCCCAAGCTGTGCTTGGGAACGCATTATTCAGCCAAGTTGAGCTTGGCATCCTTAGATGTTCCCAAGTGCAACTTGGGAACAAGTTGAATGTCGTCATACATGAGTATTTCGGCGTTTGTTGCTTGTTCCCAAGCTGTGCTTGGGAACGCATTATCGAGCCAAGCTGAGCTTGGCATCCATTGATGTTCCCAAGTGCAACTTGGGAACAAGTTGAACGAGCTTCCGCTTTTGGTAAGCGGACTCAAAGGAATATTGGCTGACAGTAAGCCGTAGGATGCATCTTACGCACCATTAAACGAGGCTAAAGCGGGCATATAAGACTGCCGCAATCCGGCGGCGAAGCAAACCTCGCGGTGTACATGAAAAAACCCCTGGTCATCATCTCCATCATCCTGGCGGCCGCGGTGTTTCTCTGGGCCGGGCCTTTCGCCTGGTACAACCTGCGCGGCGCCGGACCCGCGTTTCTGAGCCCGCCCAAAGACATTGCTAAAGCCCCGGAGGCAACCCCCGGCGCCGGTACCCCTCCCCTGCTCGAATCTGCCTCTTCTGACTTGTTGCTCCCCCCGGGGTTTACCATCTCGGTTTTTGCCGACCACGTCCCCGGCGCCCGGGTCCTGGCCGAAGACCCCGAAGGCACCCTCCTGGTCAGCCTCACCCGCCAGGGCAAGGTGGTGGCCCTGCCGGATAAAAACGCTGACGGCGTCGCCGATGACGTAGTGACCGTGGTCCAGGGCCTGAACAACCCTCACGGCCTGGCCTTTACGAAAAATACAAAAAACACAAAAAAACCTGAAGAGAAACCGCGGCTCTATGTGGCGGAGACCGGCCAGGTGGCGATATACGATTACGACCCCGAACACCTCAAAGCCACCAATAAGAAAAAGATCATCGACCTCCCCCCGGGCGGACGCCATTTCACCCGGACCCTCCTGTTCCTGCCCCCGCCCCAGCAGCAGCGCCTCTTGATTTCTGTAGGCTCCAACTGCAACGTCTGCGAAGAAAAGGATTGGCGTTACGCCAAGATCCTGATTGCCGACGCCGATGGCGCTAACCTTCAAACCTATGCCTCAGGCCTGCGCAACTCGGTGTTCATGGCCCGCCATCCCCTCAGCAAGCATATCTGGGCCACGGAAATGGGCCGGGATTATCTCGGGGATAACCTGCCGCCGGACGAAATTAATCTCATCATGCACGGCGAAAATTACGGCTGGCCCTGGTGCTACGGCAAGCGGGTCCACGACGAACAGTTCGATCCCAGCGGCTCCCGCCGGGGCTTCTGCCAGGACACCATCCCTGCCTTTATCGACCTTCCGGCCCACTCCAGCCCCCTCGGACTGGCCTTCTTCCCTAAGGCGTGGCCCGAAGAGTTCCGCTATAACCTCCTGGTGGCCTACCACGGCTCCTGGAACCGCTCCGAGCCCACGGGCTTTAAAGTAGTGCGCTACAAGCTGGACGCCGCCGGCAACCCTATGGACGCCCAGGACTTCATCACCGGCTGGCTGACCCCCCACGGCGCCCTGGGCCGCCCGGTGGATATCCTGATCAAAGACGACGGCACGATTTTTATTTCAGATGACAAGGCGGGGGTGGTGTATCAGGTGGTCTATAGGAAATAACTTGTTATTTGAAAAGATTGTATTAACATTATGTAACTTTCGTTTTAGAGGAGAATACATTGAATGCAATGCTGAGCACTGCGGGCGCGTTAGCCGCTAAGAAACTTTTTAAGCAAGTTGTGCTTGACCTTTATCAAGCTTTGGTCCAGCAAACAGGCCGTAAAATCAAACAATGGAATACAGATCAACAAATCGATAAACTTTATCAACAAATTGGCCAAGTCCGCAAAGTAAAAACGATATGGCAGATTGATAAACCTGTCGATCTCATTGATTTCTATTGTGATTCCCATGTCCTATTAGATGGAAAGAGATCTAAAGTCAGCAAACTTTCCGACTTCAAGACAAAAAATAATATTCTTATTCAGGGTATTGCTGGTCAAGGAAAATCTATCTTACTTAGATACTTATGTTCTGTGGAACTGGGTAGAGGGGAATATATTCCCATATTCTTAGAACTCAGACGGGTTAGCCACTTAGAAACTTTAAATGATCGCATTTTCACGGCATTTAAAAGCTTAAAACTTGATATAGATGATGAAATATTCACAGCTTTAGCGGCCTCTGGGAAGATTGTGCTTTTGCTGGATGCCTTTGACGAAGTGCCTGACGACCTAAAATCGAGGGTCCTTTCAGAAATTGAGGATTTGATTGCCACAAGGCCAAATATAAGAGTCATAGTTACATCGCGCCCGCATCACGACATAAGATTTTCTAACTACTTCAATGTTGTAATGCTTGATAATCTTCAAAAAGATGAGTATAAGAATGTCATTAAAAAATTGGCCTCTGGTCAAACTTGGGCCGACACATTAATTGATCATATAGAGAATCATGCCAGGCATATTATAGATCTTTTGTGCACACCTCTTATGGTGACCCTTCTCGTTTTATCCTACAAGTCTTATAAACAACTCCCTGCTAAGCTGTCTGATTTCTATGATTCGCTTTTTCAAACCCTTCTTCAGCGACATGATGGTACGAAACCAGGATTTACGCGAAAAAGAAGCTGTGCACTTGATGACAATCAATATCGGCAGGTCTTTGAAACTTTGTGCATTCTTGCCAAAAAGACAGGGCAACAATCCTTTAATGACGAGGGAATATATTCTCTATCACAGGAAGCTCTTCAACAATGTGTCTTGAATGCTAATGCTTCTTCTTATGTAGATGATATTGTTAAGATTACTTGTCTTTTGGTGCGTGACGGTGAAGAATATCGTTTTATTCATAAAACTGTACAAGAATATTACACGGCTTCCTATATACGGAAAAAACCGGAAGCATGGGCAATTGATTTTTATGAGCGCCTAAGGAGTTCGGACGGTCTTCTCCCTTGGGGCCAAGAATTAGAATTTCTGTCAGAAATAGATACATATAGATATAATAAATATTTTCTTCTACCAATGATTTTAAATTTACTTCGTTTACAAGAAAACGATTTGGAATTTCCAAGTTGCGAAGTTCAATTACTTGCAACAGATAGCCTTCTATCTAATTATTTTGTTGTAGTAGAATGGAAAGATAATGATGAACTGGGGGGAAGTAATTCCATATATAATAAGAATCGAAGTTTCCTTAGTTGGAAATTAATAAATGATAATATTCATAATATCTTTGAGGGTCTGGCCAAATTATTGGACAGAGCTAATTCTAACCTCAATAAAATAAAAGAATTAAAAGATTATAGATATCATAATTCACAAGAAAATAATAATGTATCATATTATTCTTTTAATGATTTAATAAAGATAGGAATAGCCCCAGAGCTATCGTCAATAATTGAAGGTGAAAGTCAACGAATCTTTAGAAAAGCGCAAGAAATATGGAAATCTACAAAAAATGAGGAGAATCCCTCACTCTTAGATGGGCTTGTTTAGCCATGTAGGGTGGACCCAGCCCACCTTATATGTGTGCCGCAAACTCCCGCTTGAGAGTAACTTTTAAAGAAAAAATACAAATTGCGGGACAAACTGCAGGGCCATACCTATATTAAAAGGTTGAGAATAAGGGTAAAAAGGGGTCTCGGCATGCAAAAGAAAATCTCCTCCGGCTTGATCGCAATCTTACTCTTGGCCTTGATTCTTCCCGTCAGTCTCCACGCCGCCGTCGTCGGCCGCTTCACCCAGGTCCGGGGCGAAGTTGACCTGCTCAAGGGCGGCAAAATCCCCGGCCTCCCCGTTAAGCTCAGGGATGGCGTGGAACCTGGTGATGTCATCCGCACCAAGGCCAGGGCCAGGGCCGAACTGACCATGATGGATGACTCGATCCTTGTCCTGGCGCCGGAGTCCCGCCTGGCGGTGGCGGATTATTCCTATAATCGCGCCACGAATGAGCGCCGGGCCGTGATCCGCCTCTTTAAGGGTCTGGTGCACACCGTGGTCAATCGCATCATCCAGACCGAAGAGCCGGATTTCATCATGGAAACCCACACCGCGGTCATCGGCGTGCGCGGCACCGACTGGTATACCCTCCTGGCCCCGGCGTTTTCCTCGGTGTATCTGGCCCGGGGGACCTTGGGCGTCAGCTCCAATCTCCCCACTATTCCGGCCCAACTCCTGCTCCAGTCCATGCATTTTACCCAGGTCCCCATGGGCAAACAACCCTTTCTGGCCAAACCCATGTCCATGGAAATGATCGGCATCCTAGAGCGGCTCATGGACACCGGGATAGTGGCCGGGGGCTTACTGGGACCTGGCGGGCTACCTCCGGTGGGCGGCGAATATCAGTTGCCACCCGGACTACCCACCAGTCCTGATCAGCGCTTAAGACAAGAGTTCTATACTCCCCCGGTGCTCCAGCCGCAGCCTCAGATACCGGCTCCAACTCCGGGTCCATCCCATGGCCCGAGTTCACCCTCCAGCCCATCGACCTCCTAAACAGTTGCCGATGCGAGGTGGAAGAGAACCTGCCGGATAGAGGCATAAAAATCTATGGCCTTGGAGCTCATAAAAGAATAAAATTATACGATTTCTTTAGACGAGTTACCTCCAGGTCACCAGGCCGGCCCCGGCCTGGTGATTTGCTGAACAAGACTTAACAAAATGCTTCCCTGCATCCCTTCTTCACAGAAGGGGTGAAGGAAAGAGAATCACTTATCTGTTCCCACAATTTATTAAACCCGCCTGACCGCGCCGAGGGCTCGTCCTTCACGGTACGGGCCAGGGAAAGGAATATTGGGTCCGGCCGAGGGTTCATCCAAGCCGCCCAATTATCAGGTAAAAATGCCCAAACGGACCGACATTAAGAAAATCCTCATCATCGGCTCAGGCCCCATCATCATCAGTCAGGCCTGCGAATTCGACTACTCCGGCACCCAGGCCTGCAAGGCCTTGCGGGAAGAAGGCTACGAAGTCGTCCTGATCAACTCCAATCCCGCCACCATCATGACCGACCCCGAGATGGCCGACCGCACCTATATCGAGCCCATCACCCCGGACATGGTCTGCCAGGTGATCGAACGCGAGCGCCCCGACGCCATTCTCCCCACCCTGGGGGGCCAAACCGGCCTCAACTGCGCCATTGCCGTGGCCGAAACCGGCATCCTGGAAAAATACGGCGTTGAGATGATCGGGGCCTCACCCGACGTCATCAAAAAGGCCGAAGACCGCGAGCTCTTCCGGGACGCCATGGCCAACATCAATCTCCGGGTGCCGAAAAGCGTCATCATCCGCACCCTGGAGGAGGCCGTGGACGCGGTCCCGGTCATCGGTTATCCCGTTATCGTGCGCCCCAGTTTCACCCTGGGTGGCACCGGCGGCGGCATCGCCTACAACCTGGAGGACCTGCAAACCATGTCCGCCCAGGGCCTGGAAGCCAGCATGATTACCGAAGTGATGCTCGAAGAGTCCGTGGTGGGCTGGAAAGAATTCGAACTGGAAGTGATGCGGGACTTCCAGGACAACGTGGTGATCATCTGCTCCATCGAAAACGTCGACCCCATGGGAGTCCATACCGGTGACTCCATCACCGTGGCCCCGGCCCAGACCCTCACCGACCGGGAGTACCAGGCCATGCGGGACGCGGCCATCGCCATCATCCGGGAAATCGGCGTCGAGACCGGCGGCTCCAACATCCAGTTCGCCATCAACCCGGAAAACGGCGACATGGTGATCATCGAGATGAACCCCCGGGTCTCCCGCTCCTCGGCCCTGGCCTCTAAGGCCACCGGCTTCCCCATCGCCAAGATCGCGGCCAAGCTCGCGGTGGGCTTCACCCTGGATGAAATTCCCAACGACATCACCAAAGAGACCTACGCCTCGTTTGAGCCCACCATTGATTACTGCGTGGTCAAGATTCCCCGTTGGGCCTTCGAAAAATTCCCGGGGGCCGAAGATTTCCTCACCACCTCCATGAAATCCGTGGGCGAAGTCATGGCCATCGGCCGCACCTTCAAGGAAGCCCTGCAAAAAGGCATCCGTTCCCTCGAGATCTCCCGCTTCGGCCTGGGCGCCGACGGCAAGGACTTGGCCCAACTCTCGCCCGATGAACTGCGCACCCGCCTGCGGGTCCCCAATTCCCAGCGCCTCTTCTACCTGCGCCAGGCCTTGCGCGACGGTCTGTCCGTGGAGGAAATCTTTGAACTCACCGGCATCGACCCCTGGTTCCTCTACCAGATGCGCGACATCGTGAGCTTCTCCGACGAATTGGCCGCGTTCGGCGAACTCCTCCGCCAGGGCCGGGGCCAGGATCAGGTAGAGGATATGCTCCGCCGGGCCAAGGAGTTCGGCTTCTCCGATAAACAACTGGCCCACCTCTGGGGCGGCACCGAGGAGAGCCTCGCGGCCATGCGCCAGGAGCATGGCGTCACCCCGGTCTACAAGCTAGTGGACACCTGCGCCGCGGAATTCGAGGCCTACACCCCGTATTACTATTCCACCTATGAGTGGGAAGACGAGGCCCGGAGAACCACTGGAGACAAAGTTATGATCCTGGGCGGCGGCCCCAACCGCATCGGCCAGGGCATCGAATTCGATTACTGCTGCTGCCAGGCCTCCTTCGCCTTAAAAGAATTGGGGGTCGAGTCCATCATGGTCAACTCAAACCCCGAAACCGTGTCCACCGACTACGACACCTCCGACAAGCTCTATTTCGAGCCCCTGACCAAAGAAGACGTGATCAACATCGTCGCCACGGAACAGCCCCTGGGGCTCATACTCCAGTTCGGCGGCCAGACCCCCTTGAACCTGGCGGTCCCCCTGGGTAAGGCGGGCGTCCGCATCATGGGCACCGGGGCAGACGCCATCGACCGGGCCGAGGATCGCCGCCTCTTCAAGCAAATGTTGAACAAGCTGGGCCTCAAGCAGCCCCCCAACGACACCGCCACCAGCGTCGAGCAGGCCATAGCCATCGCCCACGACATCACTTACCCCGTGCTGGTGCGGCCATCTTATGTCCTGGGTGGGCGGGCCATGCAGATCGTCTCCAACGACGAAGCCCTGACCAACTTCATGAAGTGGGCCTTAGAGGCCTCCCCTGAGCATCCCATCCTCATCGACAAATTTCTGGAAGACGCCATCGAAGTGGACGTGGACGCCATCTGCGACGGCAAAATCACCGTCATCGGCGGCATCATGGAGCACATCGAAGAGGCCGGCATCCATTCCGGCGACTCCGCCTGCGTCTTGCCTCCCTTCACCTTAACCCGCTCCGTCCAGGAAGAAATCAAGACCCAGACCCGGGCCCTGGCTGCCGAACTGGGGGTCATCGGGCTCCTCAACATCCAGTTCGCGGTCAAACGCGACCAGATTTACGTCCTCGAAGTCAATCCCCGGGCCTCCCGCACCGTGCCCTTCGTGTCCAAGGCCACCGGCGTCTCGCTGGCCAAGCTCGCCACCAAGGTGATGCTGGGCCATAGCCTGGCCGAGTTGGGCTTTACCCAAGAAATCGAGCCGCCCTATTTTGCCGTGAAAGAGTCGGTCTTTCCCTTCCGGCGCTTCCCCGGGGTGGACCCGCTGCTCGGCCCCGAGATGCGCTCCACCGGCGAAGTCATGGGGATAGATGAAGACTTCGGCCTGGCCTTTGCCAAGTCCCAACTGGCTGCCGGCCAGGTCGTCCCCCTTGAAGGCGGCGTCATCTTCAGCGTCAAAGACGCGGACAAGCCCCAGGCCGTCACCCTGGCCCAGGGTTACGCGGCCGAGGGCTTTAAGCTTTACGCCACCAGCGGCACCGCCAAAGTCTTTCGGGAGCACAAACTTCCGGTCACGGAAGTCTATAAGGTCCGGGAGGAGCGGCCCCACATCATCGACCGCATCAAGAGCCACGAAATCGCCCTCCTGGTCAACACCCCCGAAGGCCGGGAAACCCCCAGCGATTCCCACTCCATCCGCCACGTGGCCCTGGACCACAACATCCCCTACACCACCACCATGGCCGCAGCCCGCGCCACCCTGGACGCCATCCGCGCCCTAAAACGCGGCAAACTGGAAGTAAAAAGCCTCCAGGAGTACCACGCCAAGATCAAAAAAACCTTATGATCAAGGAGATCAACCAGCTAATAGCGCAGATAATACGGTAGCCGCAGGCTTCAGCCTGCGTCATGTAGGGTGTACCCACCGAATGTGGCGGTAGCACAGGCTTTCCAGCCTGTGCAAAAAAACCTTTGGTGGCATAGGCGTCTCGCCTGTGCTGAGAGACTTATAGACGGGGTGTAGGTTGCGTCCTGCGCCCCACCACCGGGGGCCACGCCCGTCAAATATGTCGGTAAATGGCGGGTTAAATAGATAATTTCCAGCAAATTTGTTAAGATGCATTAAAGGTGAACAAAATGACCCGGCTTGAGCAATTAGTCAAGGAACTTCCGCCCGAATTGCACCGTGAAGCCGAAGACTTCTTGGAATTTCTCTTGGCCAAACGATCTCGCAAGAAAAAAGCAGCATTAAAATTGGACTGGCGTGGCGGCTTGCGCGACTTGCGGGACCGGTACACTTCCGTGGAACTCCAACACAAGGCTCAGGAATGGTGGGGAGATTAGTGTATCTCCTGGACACCAATATCATTCTGGAACTTCTCCTCGATCAAGACCACGCAGACCAGATCGCCGTGTTCCTCAACCAGGCTGCGCCGGACAGCCTCCATATCTCTGAATTTTCCCTTTATTCGATAGGCGTTATTCTCTTAAGGTTGAAGCGATTTGATCTCTTTCTCCAATCAGTGAAAGACTTGTTCCTCTCGGAAGTTATCGGCCTCGTGCGACTAGGGGTGGAGGATATGGCGAAAGTTAGCCAAGTTGCCCAAGCCTTTGGCCTCGATTTTGATGATTCCTATCAGTATATTGCCGCCGAAAAATTCAACTTAGAACTATTGAGTTTAGACCGCGATTTTGATCGGACTCCGCGGGGCCGCAAGACCTTGGAAGAAGTTATGTAGTGCTCCCTGCACACAAACTTTGACGGGGCTGTGACCGCCTTACAGCCTTACATTAGAATAATTACCATGGTAGACGAACAAACCATCCAAGACCTCTGTAACCGCATCGTCCAGGAGTTCCAGCCGGAGCGGACATCCTGTTGAGTTCCTATGGATTATGGTAATTTATTGTATGAACACAATGTGGAGTCGATGGAGGGCTTATGAAATTCCGGGTTATCATCGAGCCGGATGAAGACGGTGTCTTTGTTGCCCAATGTCCAGCCTTGCCGGGGTGCATTTCTCAAGGGGCGACCCGGGAAGAAGCTCAGGCCAACATTAAAGAAGCTATTACCGGCTACTTAGAAAGCTTGAAAAAGCATGGGGAGCCGATTCCGCCAGCGATCACCGAGGAAATCGTGGAAGTGGCGGTATGACCAAGCTGCCGGTGGTGTCCGGCCGCCAGCTAGTCAAAGCGCTGGCCAACGTGGGATACCTCTTTGATCATCAGCAGGGGAGCCATATCATCCTTCGGCACAAGTCCCCGCCACATCGTCGTCTTACTATCCCGGACCATAAAGAAATCGCCAAGGGGACACTACGACAGATTATTCGGGAAAGTGGTTTGTCTTCAACTGAACTCATTCAACTTCTTTGAGTAATTATTGTTCAACATCATTGTGGCGGTAGTAACCCGCCCTATCCCTTGATATCGCTACCCATTTACAGAAAAACCTGTTATTATAGAGTAAACTCATATCCCAGCTAAAAATTATAGACACCTGAGCATTTCCGGCCCTGGCCGCAGAAATGATAGTCAGGGGTTTTTTCTTTTCTGGACATCGCCGCCGCATCAATTACAGTGAGACGTGACGCGGCACAGACTCAAGCCAGGGGGTATAACCAATATAGTTCTCATCCGAAAACGTTTAAAGATGCAAACAGCCTTCAAAGTCCCCCTTTGAAAAAGGGGGATTTAGGGGGATTTTCGGTTAGTTATAAATCCCCCCCCAACCCCCTTGGGTAAAGGGGGGGATTTTAGAGACGTTTCCGGATGAAAACAATCTCTTATGGTGCGCCTTTCAAAAACAAGGGACGAAACGTCCCGCCAAAACGGCGCCAGTCGGCGAGCACCCATCGCGTGCGCCCGGCACACCCCTGGCACAGGGGTGGGACACCCAAGGTTCACCCCCACTCTGTCCCGTGACGACGCCGACACTTGACTCGCCAGAAGTGTTGTAAATGCGACAGGTTAGCCGTTTTGATGAAAAATTGCCGCCCATTTTTATTTTTTACCCCGCTTTAAGGGGTAAAAAAGTGGTGTATTTATGAATATCCGTGAAGAAATCATCAAGGCCCTGGATAAGCTCTCTGAAGATTCCCTGGAGGGGGTCCTGGAATACGTCAAGTTTATCCAGGAACCCGAAGAAGTAGAGCCCACCGAAGAGGAATTAAAGGCGATTGCCCAAGGGGAAGAGGCGTACGCCAAAGGCGAATACGTCAGATGGCGGGATATCAAGACCGATGCCGTATGACGTAGTCCTGACGCGGCCAGCCCTGAGAGTTTACCAGAAGTTACCTTATAAACTCAAGGTCGCGGTGGACCGCTGTATTATCGAATTAGAAGAGAACCCGAAGTATGGCCCCAATATTCAGAGGCTCAAAGGCCAACCGGATTGCTTTCGTTATCAGGTGGGCGGCTGGCGGATTCTCTTTAGAATTGATGAAATGGGGAAAGAAGTAAGGATTTACGGAATAAGACCCCGAGGAGACGTATACAAACATGGCCACTGACAGCCAGGCCATTTCCCCAGATGCCGAAAAACCCCGCGAACACTGCGGCGTCTTCGGCATCTACGGCCACCCCGAGGCCGCCCGCCTCACCTATTTCGGCCTCTATGCCCTCCAGCACCGGGGCCAGGAGTCCTGCGGCATCGTCTCCGGAGACGGCACCCGGGTCCGCATGCACCGCGGCCTGGGGCTGGTGCCCGAAGTCTTCAACCCCGACATCCTGGACCAACTCCCGGGGCATCTGGCCATCGGCCACGTGCGCTACTCCACCACCGGCTCCACCATGCTCATCAACGCCCAGCCGTTCGTGGTGCAGCACCACGGCCAGATGATCGCCATCGGCCACAACGGCACCCTCACCAACGCCCGGGACATCCGCTGCCGCCTGGAAGAAGGGGGCTCCATATTCCAGTCCACCATGGACACCGAGGTCATCGTCCACCTCATGGCCCGCCACCGCGGGGCCGACTGTGTTGAATCCCTGATCAATGCCCTGGAATATGTGAAAGGCTCGTATTCGCTGGTGCTGGCCACCGCGGATAAAGTCATCGCGGCTCGGGACCCCCACGGCTTCCGGCCCTTGTGTATCGGCCGGCTGAACGGCTCTTGGGTAGTGGCCTCCGAAACCTGCGCCCTGGACCTGGTACAGGCCGATTACTGGCGCGATGTGGAACCCGGCGAAATCGTGGTCCTCGACGAAAATGGCCTCCATTCCCACAAACCTTTTCTGCCTGCCGCGCCCCACTTCTGCATCTTCGAATACGTCTATTTCGCAAGGCCCGACAGCTACGTCTTCGGCCAAAGCGTCTATATGGTGCGCAAGCGCCTGGGCGAGGCTTTAGCCCGGGAACACCCGCTATCCGCCGATCTGGTGATGCCCTTTCCCGACTCCGGCGTCTACGCCGCTCTCGGCTACCACGCGGCCACCGCCATCCCCTTTGAGATGGGCGTGATCCGCAACCATTATGTCGGGCGCACCTTCATCCAGCCGTCACAAAGCATGCGGGATTTCTCCGTCCGGATCAAACTCAATCCCGTGCGGGACCTCCTCAAGGACCAACGAGTGGTGGTCATCGAAGACTCCATCATCCGGGGCACCACCACCCGCTCCCGGGTCAAGTCCCTTAGGGACGCCGGCGCCAAGGAAGTGAGCATGCTGGTGAGCTGCCCGCCCCACCGCTTCCCCTGCTATTACGGTATCGACTTCTCGTCCAAAGGCGAACTCATCGCCTCCCAGCAGGAAATCGACCAGATCCGCGACTTTCTCGGCCTCGATTACCTGGGCTACTTGAGTCTGGAAGGCCTGGTCGAAGCCACCCAGTTAAACCAGAGCGACTTCTGCCTCTCCTGTTTCTCGGGAGATTACCCCGTGCCCCTGGAGGCAAACTTCTCCAAGACCTGCTTCGAAGACGACGTCTGCTCCGCGGCCCACAACGAGACCATCCTACCCCCGGTCTGCGGACGGCCGTAAATGCAAGGGGAAAAGGGCAAAAGGCGAAAAGGGTAAGATATCAGACTGAATCGCCATGAGGCCGACAATCGAGAGGCCCCTCCCCTGCCGCTATGCCTGAACACCTGATCGGCGTCATCTCCGACACCCACGGCCTGCTGCGGCCCCAAGCCGCTTCCGCTCTGTCCGGGGTCGAACTCATCATCCACGCCGGGGACATAGGCAACCCCCAGATATTGGAAGCCCTAACCCGGATCGCCCCGGTGCACGCGGTCCGGGGCAACACCGACCGCGGCGACTGGGCCGCGGACCTGCCCCACACCCGGGTAGTCGAAGTGGGCGGCCTCCTCATCTACGTCCTCCACGAACTCTTCACCCTGGACCTGGACCCCGCCGCGGCAGGTTTTGCCGCAGTCATCTACGGCCACTCCCACTCCCCCCATATGGAACGCAAAAACGGCGTCCTTTATCTCAACCCCGGCAGCGCCGGACCGCGGCGGTTTACGTTGCCGGTGACGTTGGCGCGAATTAAGCTACAAGGCGTCTCCCTGCACCCGGAGCTGGTGGAATTAAAAGCATGAATTACTTCTTATATCATTCAATAAATTTAAGGATTAAATAACATGAGAAAATTAATTGAATTTTTATCTAAGAACAAAGAATGGCTTTTTTCAGGTTTAGGATTATTTCTATTAGTAGCAATGCTTGGTTATTTTGGAAAATTAATTGGAAATTACGATAAAAAAGGGGAAAATGTTATTCAACTTTCCAGCAAAATACAAGACCCAAAAATTACATCTCCAAAACACATTGTTAATTCTGATAATTTATTGCCTAGCAAAATTATAGAGACTATTGATCAAGCACCATTTTTACAACAATCTTAAATAGCTCGGCATTATATTGGCTTAACAGTCATATGGCAAGGCAAATTAACAGGAATTAATAATATTGGGGATAATAATAACCGAATACATATTAAGGATAAACCTCTTGGAACTTTTATTGTTTTTGAGATCAATTCCATTAATTATCCAGGATTAGGCTTAATGAAATATGGTGACAATTTAAAAGTAGAGGGAAAAATCAAAAAGATAGATTCATTGGGGATATATCTTAGTGAAGCAAAAATAGTACCATAATTTTTCTAAATTATTTTCGAACTGAATATTTTGGCTTCGATCCATTATTATAGGATTATTTTTGAGGTTTGAGAGATTTTTTATAAGCGCAAGGGCTGCTGCCCTTTGCCCCCTCCGCCAATTCCCAGGTGAACCTCGCTGGCCTGGCAATTGCAATGGCCAGGGCATAAGCCCTTGCCATTGCATAAGAAAAGCCTATAATATTTCCCTATGACTCCCAAACGCCCCGTTTACCCCTTCGCCGCCCTGGTCGGGCAAGAGCGGCTGAAGCAGGCCCTGATTCTCAATGCCATCAATCCCCTTATCGGCGGGGTGTTGATCCGGGGGGAGAAGGGCACGGCCAAGTCCACTGCGGCCCGAGGCTTGGCGGAGCTGTTGCCCCCCATCCCCATGGTGGCGGGCTGCCCCTTTCACTGCC
Source organism: Desulfobaccales bacterium (assembly GCA_041648175.1). Classification (NCBI taxonomy): domain Bacteria; kingdom Pseudomonadati; phylum Thermodesulfobacteriota; class Desulfobaccia; order Desulfobaccales; species Desulfobaccales bacterium. The sequence goes on from JBAZPO010000021.1 coordinate 32,208, forward strand.
ATCCGGAGTTGCCGGAACTCATGTGCGACGCCTGCCTCAAGCGCCATGAGCAGGGCGAGGTTTTGCCCCGCCGGGACCGGCCCATGCCTGTGGTGGATTTACCCTTGGGCACCACCGAGGACCGGCTGTTGGGCACCATTGATCTCGAAAAGGCCATCAAGAGCGGCGAGAAGCATTTTGAGCCGGGGCTGTTGGCCTCGGCTAACCGCGGTATCCTTTACGTCGACGAAGTGAATCTGCTGGACGATCACCTGGTGGACGTGCTCCTGGACGCCGCGGCCATGGGGGTCAACGTGGTGGAGCGGGAAGGTATTTCGTTTACCCACCCGGCCCGCTTTATCTTGGTGGGCACCATGAACCCCGAGGAAGGCGAACTGCGCCCCCAGTTGCTGGACCGCTTCGGGTTATGCGTTGAAGTCACAGGCCTCCACAATCTGGACGCCCGTATGGCCGTGGTAGAGCGGCGCCTGGCCTTCGAGGCCGACCCGGACGGCTTCAATAATCGCTGGCAGGGGGAGCAGGATGGGATGCGCCAGGCCATTCTTGCCGCCCGGGAGCGCCTGCCCCACGTGGCTTTTACCCATGACCTTCTGCGCCTTATTACCGCCATCTGCGTGGACCAGGGCGTGGACGGCCACCGGGCCGATATCTTTATGCTCAAGGTGGCGCAAACCCTGGCGGCCTTTCGGGGCCGGAAGGCCGTGACCCCGGAGGACGTGCGGGAGGCCGCGGCCTTGGTATTGCCTCACCGCCTGCGCCGAAAACCCTTCAGCGAATCCGAAATGGACGAAAACCGTCTGGAGGAGACCTTCCGCAAGCACGCTGAAGACCTGGCCGAGCGTCCCGTGCCGCAAGCGCCCCCACCTCAGCCCGGCGGCGCCTCCGAGGGGGAAGAAGTTGCCTTAATTGGCGAGGTCACGGTGGCCCCCGGATCGACCTTCCCGGTGCAGCCCTTGGATTTGCCCCATGACCGCCAGGTCAAAAAGGCTCCGGGGGCCCGCACCCGAGCCGTAAGTGATGACACCACCGGACGCTATGTCCGCCCTACCCTTTCCAAGCCTGGGGTCCCCGACCTTGCCCTGGACGCGACGCTCAGGGCCGCGGCCCCCTATCAGGCGGTGCGTGAACGGGGCAATTTGGCCCTGGCCATAAGGGAGCCCGATCTGCGCTACAAGGTGCGGGAAAAGCGAATCGGCCGCCACATCCTGTTTGTGGTGGATGCCTCCGGCTCCATGGGCGCGGATGAGCGCATGGCCGAAACCAAGGCCGCGATCCTGTCGCTCTTAATTGACGCCTACCAGAAAAGGGAGCGGGTGGGACTCATCGTCTTTCGGGGCGCCACCGCCAGGGTGGCCCTACCTTTCACTCACAGTGTAGAAATGGCCCAGCGTTATCTTACAAACCTCCCCACCGGCGGCAAGACCCCCCTGCCCCATGCCCTCAATCTGGCGCGTGAGTTGCTGCAAAAGGAAAAGGCCCGCCACCCCCGGGACGCCTTTCTCCTGGTGCTCATCACCGACGGCCGGGCCAACCTCAGCCTTAGTCAGGGACTGAGCCCCATGGAGGAGGTCAAGGAATTGGCCGCGCAGATCGGCGCCCTCAAGATCAACGCCCTGGTGCTGGACACGGAGCGCTTCGCCCCCTGCCTGGATCTGGGCTGCCTGCCTGAGTTAAGCCGCATCCTGGGGGGCCAGTACCATTCGGTGGCGAGCCTTCGGGCCCCGGAAGTGGTGGCCCGGGTCGCCTCTCTCCTGGGTACTGCCGCAATCCCCTAAAGCCACCCCACCGCCCTGATAAACCCGTTTTAGATTCTCGAAGCATTGACAATTAATCGAGGTTAAGCTACAGGTTACACATAACTGGGTCACAGGTGGTACGGCCTTTTCCACAGAATATCATGTTGATTTTACTTCACTATCTCTTGGCCTTTGCAAAGGGGAGTAAAAAATGCGGGGAAATGTCATGCCGGAACCACAAAAAGAAACCTGGCTTAAACTGGTTGCGCTGACCGTCATCGTCCTGGCGCTGGCTGCGGGTATCTCGGCGTTCAAGGCCGTGGGTTACTCGACGCTGGTCCAGATTTACGCCGCCCGGGAGGCCCGGCACTGGCAAGATTACCAGGTGCAGAGCATTAAAAAGGATAATTTCGCCATTAACCGGGATATCCTGCTGTCCCAGCGGCTACCGGAGGGCAAGGCTGCCAAGGCTCCAAAGACCGCGGCTGCCAGGATCAAGGAATTCGAAGATGAAATGGGTCGCCTGAATCAGGAGCGGGACCAGATAAAAAAGGAGGCCCAGCAGCTCGCGGCTCAGGAGGAAACATTAGCGAAGAAGGCCGGAGAATTAGGCCTGGCCGTGATTCTATTCCAACTGGCCATCTTGAGTACCGCAACCGCGGCCCTCACCCGCAAGAAAATTCTGTGGTTGGTTGGCCTGGCCCTGGGCGTCTGGGGGCTGGTTTACGTGGGTATGAACTTAATCATATGATCTGCTACGATAGCTCCACAATGCAAGCAGGGGGCAGTGAGAGGTTCCGCCCCCCTCCCCTGCCTTATTGCGGTTTCCCTTCAGGATTCTTTTTGACATAAATTTTCATGCCCTCCAGGAGGGCGCCGTCGAGACCCAGTTCATGCCCCCAGGCATCAAAGGCCTTCAGGCCGTCAGTGATTTTGGCCATTTCGTCGGCCCGAATCAAGGCATGTTTCACCTGCATCCCCGGAAAAAGTTCCACAGGCTTATCGTTTACATAAACGCGCATATCAATCCACTGCTTTGATCCGGCCGTCCACCTGGGGAGCGATGGTTTTTTGGGCCTTAATGGCAATGATCACCCGATCCCGGAGCCAATTGCCGGTATCAGTGTAAACGACCCTGTCCATTTCGCCTCCGTCCCTGCGTTCGAGGGCAGCAGCGAATATCTTGAAACCGTCACCTCCGGCGCCCAGATAATCAATGGTGGCCACAATGTATTTTTTGGTGAGGTTTAATAGCTGGCCCCCGACGATGACCTCTCTAACCCGAGACCCCACCGGCGCTGAGCGGCTGTAGGTAAAGGTGAGTCCCGAGACTTGAGGGAAGCGATGAGAAGGCTTCCCCACCTGGGAGACGCCGTGCTCCAGCGCCTCCTTGAGTTGCGCCCCCGTCAGTTGAATGGCAATCAGATAATTGTCATACGGCAGCGCATTATAAACGTCCTGCGTTCTTATCGTTCCCTTGGCAATGCTGCCTTTGATGCTGCCAGCGTTGATGATAGCCGCGTCCGCCTGAGCAGTTTGCCGCATGACGTCGGCGATGAAATCACCCAGGTTGGTTTCCTCGGTTCTAACCCTGCTGGCATCCAGGTCCACCAGGGTCTCGCCGATGCTTTGCCGCAAGGGCGGATTCGCCAGGTCTTCGTAGCGCGTCACAATCGCCTGGATTTGGGGGTCAGGTTTTTCGGTGTTGGGGCTAATCTCCTGGAGCGCCCCCTGGAACTTGACGATTTTCCCGGCCTCAACGCTCAGGTCCAGGACTCCCAAGTTCTTGGCGTGTTCCCAGGCCTGCACGATGATAGTGTTGCCCACCTCCTCGGGATGGGTCAGTTTGGTGTGAGTGTGTCCCCCCACAATGACATCAATGCCAGGCACCTTGGCGGCCAGTTCCCGGTCCACCGGATAACCGCAATGAGATAACACCACAATGATATCGGCCTGGCGCTTGAGCTCCGGGAGATACTTTAAAAGCGCGCTCTCCGGGGGAGTAAATTTCAGGCCTGCGATATTCTTGGGAGCCGTGTTAACCGAATCCTGGGTAACCACCCCGATGATGCCGATTCTTATGCCGTTAAGTTTCTTGATCACATAGGGCTTTAGCGATGGCAGACCTTCAACGTTGGCGCCCAGAATGGGAAAATTGGCCTGGGCAATCCTTTCTTGCAGCACTTTTGGGCCAAAATTGAATTCATGATTGCCCACCACCATGGCGTCAAATTTCATGGCATTCATTACGTCGATAACCGATTGGCCCAGAAACAGGTTGGCCCAGGCGTTCCCCTGGATCATATCGCCTGCAGCCAGCAATATTGATGGCCGCTGTTGGCGAGCCCGGTCCACGGCTCCCGCCAGATAGGCGATGCCGCCTATGGAAGGCTTTCCGTTCGTCTGTTTGATCGGTTCGGCAAACCCATGAAAATCGTTGACATAAAGGATTCTCAGGCTGACCGGCGCCGCCTCAGCCCAGGGCGCCAGGCTCACCATCAGGAGAACGCCGAGCAGAATTATCCAGATTCTTTTCATGCGTACCTCTTAAAAAATCATGCTACTGGCGCCAGAAAACTGGGCTTAATCGGGTTATGGTTGACGATTCACCCCCGCATCCTGGTTGAAAGGGTGGCAATTGCTTACTCTAACGGTGCCGGTGTGCCACTATTTTCCTCATCATATCCTAACAGATCGCGCCGAGATAATCCTTTTTAGCACAGGGAAATTATGTTATACGGGTTCAATAGGCGGGGATTGCTACAAATCATCGGTATTATGGCCTCAGGTTGGGCGTGGGAGAACCCCGATGGACAACAATAAGTCGGACCCTCAGGGTCATCAAAGTATTTTAACGGAAGAATTCTTTTATTTCTTTCTGAGGTTACGTAAAGGCCGTGTGCGGCAAGTGGCCGCGGAAATCCGCTCCCGCTTCCCTGGCGAAACTCCCGAGCAACTGGCCCGGCGGCTCATTTCCGCGCAATCCCAGCTTTCCTTTTTAGGCGGCGCATTCATGCATCTGCCCATGTTGATTCCCGGCCTGGGGCGGACTCTTACACTCCTCGGCGCAGTAGGGGGAGGCGCGGTCCTCACACGGATGCACCTCTATCTTATTTTGGAGATTGCTCTGCTCTTTGGCAAAGACATCGATGACCAGGCTCGGGTTCCGGAGATGGCGGCCGTGGTTGCAGCCACAGGCCTGGCGGTCGGAACCCCCTTCTTGATGGACGCCCTCGACATAAACCCGCTGTTGTCCGTGCCTGCGGCCGGTCTGACGGCCTTTGCCGTCTCCCGGCTCATCGGTGAGGAAACCATCCGCCTTTATCGTGAAATTTCAGAGACCCCCGTTACGTCTTCAGCACTTCCTTTTAAATGGACGCAGGTATCTTTATCCAGGCGCAATGGTTGGGGAAAGAGAAAAGGGCCTGACTTGGCCAGGCCCCTGATGGAACAAACCTAAACGCTAAGGTCTAAGCTATTTTGCCAGCTCGAACTTGCCGTCCTTAACCTGGATAATCACCATGGAATCGGGGCCCAGGCCGTTGTGGTCCGTGGCGCTCAGGTTGTAAATGCCTGACACCCCCACATACCCTTGGGTATTCTCGATAGCGGTCCGCAGGGCCTTGGGATCGGTGCCCGCCTTCTTCATGGCGTTGGCCACGATGGTGATGGCATCCCAAGCGTAGCCCGAGTGGGTGTTAATGGGAAATTGTTTATCCAGGTGATACACGTCATTGTAAAGTTGAATAAAATTCTCGATCACCTTCTTCTGGGGGTCGTTATCCGGTAGCTGCGCCGCGGCCATCAGTTTCGTGGCGGGCATAAGATCGCCTTCCGAGGCCTTACCGGCCAGTTTGATATATTCCGGTCCCGGCTGCCCATGGCACTGGAACAAAGGCACCTTAATTCCAAGCTGGGCCTTGTTCTTGGCCACAATGGCCCCCGCCGGCCCGATGGTCCAGCAGATAATGGCTTGGGGATTGGCATTCTTGATCTTGGTAAGCTGCGCGGTCATGTCGGTATCCTTGGGACCGAAGGACTCCTTGGCCACGAAGGTGATACCGTAATCCGGCGCCAGCTTTTCCAGCCACACGGCTCCGTCCTTGCCGAAGGGGTCGGAGGCATACAGGAGCCCCGCTTTGGTGAGCTTTTTCTCCTTCAGATAGGCGAAAAGTCTCGTAACCGCGGTGGAGGAGCGCTGGGGCGATTTAAAAATGTAGGTGAATGGCCCGGTCTCCTTCATGATCGGCGGATCGCCTCCCACGGTCATAAAGATCGGGATGCCCGCCTCCTCTACGATCTTCTTGACCTGCATGCCCTCGCCCGTGGAGGTGGGTCCGATGATGGCCGCCACCTTGTCGGCGAAGATGAATTTCTTGGCGATGGTCGCGGCCTTGGCAGGGTCGCTCTCCGTATCGCCGATGATCAACTCCAAAGGCTGGCCGTTGATGCCCCCCGCCTTGTTGATCTGATCCACCGCCATTTCCGCTACCAGCTTGGTGGGGGTGCCGATGGGGGCCGCCGGCCCGGACAGCGCGAAGAAAGCCCCTATCTTGATGGGTTTCTGGTCAGCGGCCTGGACGCTGCCAAACGCCGAAACCACCAGGGCCGCCGCCAAGAACACCCTTAAAAGCCCTTTATACATAACCTTCTCCCTCCTCAGAAAATATTCCTTCATTGATGGTCTAATTTAGGCCGTGATGTCAACTGAAAAATTGAGCTTCTTCTATTATTCGCCATATGGAGAAAAAAACTTCAATACCGATTGCAGATTTATGCTTCGCCTCTAATTATCTTTGAATACTTAGAATTCCCCCTCCCCTGGTGGGAGGGGGTTAGGGGGAGTAGGAATAGCCAAGATGCAAGGTTTATCCGGGACAAGCCCTTACGCCAGCATCTCCTGGGCCTGGCGCATGAGCGCGGCAATGGCCAATCCTTGGGGGCAAACCTGCTCAGCCTGGGAGTAGTCCACTTCGGTCAACTGCTGCCGCACGGCTTCAGGCAGCCCCGCGAAGGTCTGCCGGGCCAGTTCCGGCTCGCCATAGTCCCGGTGATACATGAGACAGCGCATGACTTCGTTCACCGGCACAGCCCCGCCCACCGCGGCCTGGCAGATGCTGCCACAGCCGGCGCAGTAATCCGCTTTAGTCTCTAAGGCATACTGGCGCAGGGATTCGAACTCTTCTTTGGCCAGTTTGGTCAGATCACGGGCCGCGGCCACGTTGGCCGAGAGAATACTCAAGTTGGGCATCTGGGAGCAGAGGCTGGCGATTTGGGGATTCTCCCACACGACCTTGAGTTTGGCCTGTTTATCCGAAAAGCCCCGGGCCTGGAAGCCCTCCACCACTTTAAGCTCGGCCTTGGTCGCGCTCTTGGTCGGTCCGGGCCCACCACCCATGGTCTTCATGGCCACCAGCCCCACCCCGGATTTGGCGCAGGCGTTCAGGGCTTCCTGCATCTTGGGGCTTTGCATGGTCCGGAAGTTGTAGGTCAGCATCACCGCATCGATCCAGTTCAGCTTGGCCGCGCCCAAGAGACAATCATCCATGTTAGTGTGGGTGGAAAACCCGAAGAATTTTATCTTGCCCGCCTTCTTCATCTCCGCCGCCCAATCCTTGAAAGCCGGGGTCATTTGGTCGATGCCGGTGATGGCGTGGATGAAGAACAGATCCACGTGGTCCGTCTGCAGCCTTTTCAAACTCTTATCCAGACGCTCGGTGAGGTTGCCCTTCTTGGGGACGAGCTTGGTGACCAGAAAAATCTCCTTGCGGGCTTCAGGGTTGCGGGCGAAGAAGCGGCCAAAGCCCTCCTCGCTCAGTCCATTGCCGTAGCTCTCGGCCGTGTCCCAGTAGGTGACTCCCCATTTCACGGCCTGCTTGAGGAGCAACTGGTTGTTAATGGTGTCGAACATACCTCCTAGATTAAGGATAGACACATCCACCCCGGTCTTCCCCAGTTTGCGTTTAGGCACGGTCGCGGCCTTGGCGGCCCCGGCCTCCGGTGCGGCAATGGCCCCCACCGTGCCCGTGCCAATTGCCAGACCTGCAAGACCCATAGTCTTCACAAAATCCCGGCGCGTAAAGCCGGTTTCTTCAATCTTCTTGCTCATAAAACCTCCTGATTGAGAGTCGGTTTACCGCCCTAAGCCAGCATGCGCCCCGGGCGGGAACGGGATTCGTTTTCACTGTATACCCGGATGGCGCGCAGGCCCGATACCGGGCATTCATGCTCGCACATGCCGCAGCCGATACATTTTGCGGGGTCTACGAACGGCCGCTGCAATCTTACCAGGATATCCACCTTGGCTCCGTAAAAAACCTGGGTGCCCCCTACTGCCAGGGAATCTTCCAGGGTCAACCGGTTCCCGGAAAACCCGATTATGCGCCTGAGCGCCGCTCCGGGCTGCCCGGTGACCCGCAGGTAATAGTCACCGCTGCCCAGGTTTACGGCTACGGGGGTAGGGGCATACAGGTCCACCCCTTGACTCAGAACCCTGGCCGGCAACTCCTGCCCACCCCGGATGGTCTCGTACTCGGTGCGGGTAAAGATGGCCTTGGGGCTCACGGGACATAATTCATGACAGACCAGGCAAGGCCGGTCCATGGCCCAGGGCAGGCAGCGGGTGCGGTCCACGAAGGCTGTGCCCATGCGGATCGGTCCCTGGGCCGCGAACTCGCCGGTGCCCTGCTTTTCTTCCAGGCTTAAGGGGCGAATGGCCGCAGTGGGGCAGACCTGGCCGCAGGCGACGCAATTGGGCTGGCAACCGCTGCGGCCGATGCGGTAGTTGACCGCCGGGGTCCACAGACCTTGTATTCCGGCTTCAAATAACGCGGGCTGGATGATATTGCCGGGGCAGATGCGCATACATTGGCCGCACCGGATGCAGCGAGCCAGGAAGCGGTCCTCGTCCAGGGCGCCGGGTGGCCGGATGAGGTTGGGGTCACGGTTGCTCCCGGCGAGGCCCCCCACCTCCCACATGGACACCACCAGCAACCCGGCCCCGGCCATAACCAGACCGCGTTTGGACAGGTCCGGCAATCCGGCCTCACCGGCGGTGGAGGGTTTATTTGCAAAGGTAATTCGGCTGGCAGGGCAGCGGTCCAGGCAATTCATGCACATCACGCACTCACCGGTGATGATCGTCCCCGCGGGGCGGCAAGCCCCTTCGCAGTACTCCTCACAGATGCAACAATCGCCGCATTTGGTCGAAATCTTGCCGATGCGCCAGGGAGTGAAGCGGCCGAGCAAACCGAACAATGCCCCCAGGGGGCAGACAAACCGGCAGAAGAACCGCGGCAGGACCAGGTTCAGGCCCACCACCCCCAGAAACACGACCCCTATGAGCCAGGTCGAGGCGTAAAAGCGCGGCTCGTCGCTGAGCAGGCCCAGGCGGTTATCGGCCAAGGGGGCCAGGGCCAGATTCACGCTGCGGTATAGCAGGGGCAGCGGGTCGAAAACCCCGGTCTGCACCGACCCCATGAGGGCCAAGGCCAGCAGGAAGGCCAGGAGGTAGTACTTCAAGTTCTGCGCCCGGCGGTGGCGATTGGCCTGCACCCGGACGTGAGCGTGCTGACCCCGTCGCCCCAGCCAGCCGGTGGCCTGGTTGATGGTGCCCAAAGGACAGGCAAAGCCGCAAAAGAACCGGCCCACAAACAGGGTAAGCCCAATGGTGACCAACGCCCAGGCCAACGGCGCATAGAAGCTATGAGTAGCCAGGGCCGTGCTGATGGCCGTCAGGGGATCGAGTTCCAGTAGCCAGTTGATGGGCCAACCCCGCAACTGCCACCAGGCCGCGCCCAGGGTTGCCGCGCTGCAAAACCACAGAAAAATCACCAGAAAGAAGGCCTGGCTGATACGACGGACGGTAACGATACGCATGAAACGCGGTCCTATTTGATAGGCCGGAGAAGGAAAGGGACTCCGCCAGCGCTATATAATCTGCTTTCAAATCCCCCTAAATCCCCCTTTTTCAAAGGGGGACTTCTCAAGTAATTCAGCCAGGTTCCCCTCTTTAGCAAGGGCGGGTTAGGGGGGATTTCGCTTTTATGATGATAAAGAATTAGTAAAAGTAATTTTGATTAAAGACTCCGGTTAATGACTCTTAAATATTAATCAGCACCGGGTTAAGCCGCTTATAATCGGCAGTGCCCGCCCCAGCCTTCTCGGCCATAAGGATATAAGGCACATCATTCAGGGTCCGCCCCAAAAGTTCCACGCCCACCGCGTCCGCGGCCACTGGGTCGGTTGAGACCACCATGGTGCCGGTGTCCTTCAGATCGGACAGGGAACCCCCGGTAGGGCCGTTGGTCATCATGCTCACCGTGCCGTCCAGGACCACCAGAGTGGGCTTGAGCAACTGCGATAGCTCGGTAATGATGCCGTTGATATCCTGATGGAAGACGTTGCGCCGCCCGCCCAGGAAGCCATAAAAATTTTTCAAGGTCATGGAAGCCCCGGCGCGTTGGTGGTCCTTGACCGGGGATATCACAATGACCTTGGTTACTCCCGGAAAGACCCCGGCCAGCACCGGCCAGTTTTCCAGGAGCTTGCCTCCGGGCAGGCTGAGGGGCGCAAAAAGGGCGGGCCGGGGCGCGATGAGGCTGGCGCCACTGGCTCGGGCCGCATTGGCCAGCCCGCTGATCTCAAAGCAGCCATCGGGATTGTTGATGGGGTTGTCCGTCACCAGCACCTGGGCCGCCCCGGCCTTGAAGCACAGATCGGCCACCGCGGCGAGCACCTCCGGGTTGGTGGTGGCCCCAAGCGTTGCCGGCGTGGCGAACGCGGCGTTGACCTTGATCAGCACCTTATCGCCCTTCTGGATGAAGAACTCCATGCCTCCCAGGGCCTTCACCCCTTGCTCGACCATCCCCTTCCGGTCCATGCCCTTAACAATGGCCATTTTCCCCTGCCCCGGCGTTAAGGATTTCAGGGCGAAATTTCCCAGTCCGGTCAGGGCCTTCTGGCCTTGAGACGCGGCGGGGCCTTTCGGATCGTACAGGGCCAGACCCAGGCCCCCCGCGGCCAGGCTTAAGGCCGCGGCGTACCCTATCCGCTTGATAAAATCCCGGCGGTTTAACTCGCCGGTTTCTAGCTTTTGCTCATCCTTAGGCTGCTGCACTACTTCCCCTTGAGTTCGGTCCGCAAGTTATTGCTGAGTTCCAGCGCCGCGGCCTGCGAGGTCGCGTCATGCACCCCCGCTAAAATGCGGCCCTGGACAAAGACGATTTCAAACGAATCTTCCAGGCTGAACGCCGAGAGACCCGCCGGGCCTCCCGGAGCCTGGATTTTCTTGTACCCGTTGGCGGCCAAAAATTCCAGGTAACGCTTGGCGTCCGCCTGGGCTTGATCCGGCGTATCGCGCTGCGCTATAAAGGCCGTGGCCTTCCCGTTTTTCAGGGTGTATTCCCCGGTGAGGACGTTATTGAACCCCTCCAGGCCGAAGGTATCCGCGGCGCTCAGACGCACGGTATCAGCGGCCAGGCCTTCCTTGGGAAAAAGCGCCCCCTCACTCTTGGTTTCAGCCTGGGCCGGCAGCTTGGCCAAAAGCGCGGCCGCGTAGGTCGAAAGCGTGTTTTTTAGCGTCTCCGAGGCCCGGTCCGCTACGATCTCCACATAAAACTTGCCCTGCGTGAAAAACAGGGCATTGCTGGTGGCATAGGCATTGGCGGTGAGAGTAATACTGGGGGAGCCGGCCCGGCGCTGGCCGCTGAATACGGCATAGGCATTTTGGGCCGACTCCATATCGTAGAGGTAGACGTCCACGTGGGTCTTTTCTGCCCCGGCCAGACTAAACATGCGGCAGGACATTTCCTTAAACCCAGCCGCCAGATAAAGTTCGGCTTTGCCGTCGATCTTATCGGACAGGTTATCCGGATTGTAGCTCTCCACCGCGGCCAGAGGGGTAAATCCCGGAACCTCCGGGATCAGCGCAGCCGTCGCGGCCTCTCCCTGACCCGAACCGGCCTGGACCCGCCCAACAGGTTGAGGGGCGCGCAGAGCCACGATCACCGCGGGGTTGAACCGGGACTGCTGGACCAACAGCCCCACGGTGATCAAGCCCAACAGGGCCAGAATGGCATAACCGGTCAGCCTCTGCGCCGCGCTCACTTTTGCCTTACGCCTTGCCATAAACTTCCCGAATCAACCTATCTACTTGGTAATTTTCTGCTGCCGGTTCAGATCGTAAATAGGGCTAACCTTAAGATCGTCCTTGAGAATTCCTTCCGGAGATTTAGCCGTTAGTTCCCCATTTTTCTGGATGAAGCGCAATTCGGCCCCGACCCCGCAGCCTGCAGTGCAGGCCTGGTCCAGTTTGGACTTGGTCGCGTCAAATGACTCTCCCGTCTTGCTCTTATAGAACTTTTCCCGCCATTCGATCCATTGCTGAGGGGTCAAAGCGCTCTGGTCGATAAAGACATAGTAGACCACCTGGTCAGGACAGTCTTCCTCCAAGTAAAGGGTGTACTCCGCCGGCATATCCTTGCTGCCCTCCCACGCCTCAATGAGCCAGGCCGTGGGACATTTGCGGGCCGCAGCAAAGGCTTGCACCGGACCGAAAATAACCGTGGGGTTCATTTCGTCGGCCACGAAATTCCCGGCCAGGAACTTCTGCGGTGGCGTGAATACGGTCAGCCCGTTGGTTTGCCGCATTGCCATGGCCTTGGCGCTCGCCGCCAGCCCCTCGGAGACCGCGCCAACCACCAGCAGAAACCCCAAAAGTATTGAAACCAGACGCTTCATACCCCCTCCTTCCTTACCGCGGGATGTGAACTGTAGGGATTGTGGCTTTCGGAAAAACCTGGGAAAAATACCAGGGATTAGCGCGCTGCGGCAGGCCGCGCCAAGATTTTGATCTGCCCGGATAACCGGCAAGGCCGTGAGCCTGGCAATCATGAAAGTCCGGAAGAATAATAACGCGGCCACCAGGGCCGGAGCAAACATGGCGAAAGATCCTTGGATGTTATTTTATCTACTATGCTACAAAAAAAACAAGGGGGGCCGCTGCAAGGCATTAAAATCATGATTGGTTTAACAATAGCCTAACAATCTCTAGTTTTTCATCGGCTCAACCAGCGAACTTAAGGGAACCACTATGAGGCTGCAAAAATTCGTCGTAACGTAAATAGTGAAGCTTCAAATGATCAAAATGATGATATGAAAATGCTCATTATGTTTATAGATTTCTCCGCTTCCAGCCGCTAATGTTATAAGCAATTCTCCAAACCCTGCATATATATCAACCCCTAACCCCCCGGTAGGAACCGGGGGTTTTTTTTGAGTAACAAGGAAATGAGAATGAAAAGAACGATCATTGTCATGTTGGTAGCGTTGTGGGCGGTAGCCGGATGCGCCAATCTGTCAACCACGGAACAGCGGGTGTTAAGTGGCGGAGCCATCGGCGCTGGCAGCGGCGCCGTCATCGGAGCCTTGGCGGGGTCTGCGGGCTTAGGGGCTGCCGCCGGTGCGGGAGCGGGCTTGCTGGGAGGTTTTCTTTACGATCAGTCCCAGAAAACCCGTTAAGGTTTTTTCTCGGATTTACTTTCAAACATGGACACCCTACCTTCTCGCTTTAAAAACGGGGGTAGGGTGGAGGCTAAAGCGCACTGCAGTGATCTCTCGCCGTATAGCGTAGGAAGCATGATCTCATCGGCACGACAATTCCCATAACATTTCATAGCTCCAAAAGACCAAAAGCGCTGGATAACCGGGCCATCTGGTTATCACCTGCTCACCTGATCTATTCCTAAAGTCATGCCGCTGCCGTTTCTTTATTTATCTCAGGATCAATTTCAGAAACCCCTTTTGTAAGTATTTGGAATCATTCGGTTGATTTTATAGACCGAATGATCCCAAGATTTCTTTTAAAAAAACTTGAATTTTGTATAAGTTTAATATAATCGTGTATAGAATATATAATATACATTTGAAGCTCTAAGGGAAAGATCTATACGAGTATTTTTCGCCCATTTACCCTAATTATTGAATTTAGGAGGCCTCAGGAAGACCTGCGGAAGAGTGCTTAATTCAGCCCAAATATAAAGAATTTTTTTACTCGCGCGAGGGAACGCCAAATTCATGCAAAACCTGCCGTCGCCCCACTAGAATAAACCTGCAGATCACTCACTCATCTTCAGCTAACTTAGAGGCGGCCCGGACGAAGTCCCGTTCAAACGGGGAAAATCCCTAACAGCCGATAATCAGGCTGATCCCCCTTAAGGAGAAGAAAAATGGGAGTTGCCACCTTTCAGGACCTTTTTAAAGGCCAGATGGATTACATCTTTTTCTTTGAGGGGTTGGCTTTTTTCTTGGTGTTGGCAGTTTGCTACCTCTTTCGCGGGGATGTTTATCAACGACTTCACTGGCGCTGGTTCGGCGGATTCGCCTTAGCTCAGGGAATGGCTGCCTGGCTGTCACTGGTCGCCATAAATATTTCACAGCCTTCTTATTTAAGCATCATCAGCGCTGCTTTGCTCATTGTTTCATGGGTCTGCTTAATGGAATTCGGTCGGTCCGGGTTGAGCCGGGTCCGGGGCCGGGAATCGGGATTATGGCTGTTAGCTCTACTCCTGATGATGACTGCCCTGGGAGGTTTGCGAGGCTGGGCCGGGATAGAATTCGTCAGTCATTATACGCTAGGATTAATCGGGGGATTGTGGGCTGCGGCTGCACTGTTTTCGGCAGGCCGCCAACTGCCTCCTCAAAATCGCGGCAGCGGTCAGCTTGCGAGCCTTTCTCTGGGCCTGTTTGCGGTAAGCACCGCGCTTTCGCCCCTCCAGTCCACCCTGTTTTCGACCGCCTGGCTCAATCAAGACCTCCTGGCGCGCTTTACCGGTGTGCCGATTCAATTCTTTCAGGGGCTGTTGGCCTTTGGGATGGCGGCCGGCATATATGGCTATTTGCCGTGGCGTCAGAAAGAGGAAGAGGCTCAAGATACCCGGTATCGTTCCCGTTACATGTTTACGATGCTGGCCACCCTCTCGGTCATCCTGGGCTTGGGCAGTGTCTTGACCCTTTATCTGGGAGACTGGGCCAATAAACAGCACGATAAGGTCAAAGCCGAGGTTTCGGAATATGCCGCTATTGTGGTAAACCGGTTAAACGCCGAATTCAAGCATCTGGATGATGGCGCCAAAGCCTTGGGCGAAACGAGTTGGTTGGCCTTATCGATTCGCACTAACCGAGAGGTAGATCAAGATCGGGTTAATGGCTTATTGGACCGCTACAAAGAAACTATGGGGGCGTCGGTCTGCTATCTCATGGATACAACAGGAAAAACCATAGCCTCCTCCAACCGCAATGACCACGATAGTTTTTTGGGCCATAACTATGGCTTTCGCCCCTATTTCAAACAGGCTATTAGCGGGTCCTTCGGCCGGTATTTTGCCGTAGGCGTTACTTCCAAGGTGCCGGGGTATTATGTGAGCTGCCCCGTGCGCGCTCCCCGGGGAAAAATCACGCGAGGGGTGGCGGTAATAAAAGTCTCCATGGATAAAATTACTGAGGAACTGAAAGCCGCAGTTCAAAAAGGCAATTCCATAATGGCCCTGGCAGACCCACGCGGCATCGTGTTTCTGGCCACCAATCCGGACATGATTTTTAAAAGTCTCTGGCCGCTGGATCAACAAAACCCTGCTGAATTAAAGGATCAGTACGGCAAAGACCGGTTTGCCCCCATTTTTCCCGCAAAATTTGAGGATGGGGCCCGAGTGGAGCTTCAGGGGGTAAATTATCTGGTATCAAACGCTGGGACCATCCACGCGGGCTGGTCGATCTTTTTTTTCCGTCCCGTCGAGCGCCTCGGCATGTACCGGCTCGGCGGCATTCTGCTGGCTTGTATTTTGGCGCTCCTGGCCCTGGTCAGCCTGAGCAGCAACTTATATCTCAAGGAGTACGCGCTCTCAACGTCGGGCCGCGTCAAGGCCATTTTGGACGCCGCGCCCGAAGCCATTGCCGTTATCGATCCAAACACCTCACAAATTAAGGAATCGAATCAGTTTATGGCCCAGGCCCTGGGCTACACGCCTCAAGAGCTGCTTGCCTTAAGACTGGATGACCTGCTGGACCAGCAGCCTCAAGAAACCCATGACCAGCTTCAAAAAATTGTTCAACAAAATGACGGAACCCAGCAACGCTGGCAGTTCCGCCATAAAGACGGCAACCACCTGGCGCTTGATGTTATAGGGGTGGGGCTGAAACAAAGAGGAAAAAATCAGGCGTTGATCTTCGGCCGGGAGGCGATTCCGCTGCAGCCGGTCAATCCTGGATTCGGGACGCCTGGCCATTTCCTCCTCGAATACAACCCCGAGGCCTTAAGTGCGAGTGGCAAGTTGGACGAGTTTAACAATATTTTGTCATCCCTGATCCTGCAAACGGAAATGGCCCTGGACGAGCAGCCCAATGAAAGCAGTGTGTGCCGCAACTTACAGGAGATGCTCGAATCCGCCCTCCAGGCCAAAAATCTGGTTCGGGAAATAGTTACCCGGCCCCCTAAGGAAATAGCCAAAGTAGCCGCGCTTCGAGGTGAGCATCTCCTGCTGGTGGATGATGAGCCTCAACTTTGCAAGCTGGAAGAAAAATTATTCCGGCGTCTCGGGTACCGTGTCACTGCCTTCACTGACAGTTCTTCAGCCTTGGAAGCCTTCCGAAGAAGTCCCCAGGAGTTTGATCTGGTCATCGCTGACTACAGCCTGCCCCTGATATCTGGTCTGGAGCTGGCCCGTGAACTCCAGCGCCTGCGCCCTGATTTACCCATTATCCTGGCAACCAGCTTTGGCGAAACCGAGAAGATCAACGGAGCCCGGCAAATGGGCATCGAATGTTTGGAGAAACCCGTCCTTGGAGGGGACCTGGACAAGATTGTCCGGCGCTTGTTGAAGAAGCATCGTCAAGCCTGATCGTTAAAGACGGTCCCGTTTTCTTATCGGTCTCTTATGAGTCTGCGGCTCTCTTCATGGGCAAACTTCCAAAGGGAATCGGAGAAGCATTGTTTCATAAAATTCCTGCGTAATCTGAAGTGCTTCTTGGGCTTCTTCAAGTGATGGTTCTTCCAGGTCACCGGGATAGCGAAATTTCCAGGCATATTCAGTGAGGGGCACGGCACGATCAACCAGATCTTTTAAGGTCGAATCCACATCTAGACACTGCTCACCTAATTCTTCCAGGCTGTGAGTTTTCCGAAAAGGCAGGCCGTGCCACATGAGAAACCCTTTGAGTATTTTTTCGATTGCCTGCTGACAATGGAACACGACATCAGACAGAAGCGGGGGAGAAGCGGTGAAATCATGGCGCGCCGCCTTCACATCCGTTTCCGCTTTTCGCAACCAGGCTCGGGTATCAGCCACCAAAACCGGATCAAGCGGCATAGAGTAATCTCCCCTCTCGGATAATGGTCGCAGGTAGCGAGGGAGGAAGATGGAGACGGCTATCAAACGCCTCCCTCGTCCAAACTAATACGTCCGCGGCGGCCCGGGTGCCGCGTAAGGCCTGATAAGCCAGGCGGCTGCGCCTTTTTTCCGGTGGCGCGTCGTCGGATACCACTACCATGAGGTCATAGTCGCTGTCTGGTCCGGCATCGCCTCTGGCCTTGGAACCAAACAGGTAGATGCGCTCTGGTTGAAATACCTCGACCAGACGTCGCAGGACCTCATTCAACATGGCATCCTTATTTTGCATTTCTAAGTCCCAGATGGTCATTGAATAACTCGTCGGCCCCTTGTTTCCTTACACCACCGAATCCTCGATGCGGTTGTCGAACACCCGCTGGCTCTTGCGCTCCGAGCGGGGCAGCTTCCCGTAGTCCATCACCACCACCTCGGGGGTGACCATGAGTTTATGCTTGACCACATAGCGCACTTCACGGCAGAGCTCATCAACGCGGCCCGCCTCCACTCCTTCGCCCCGCTCCACCTTGAGGAGCATGGAGTCGCGGCCGTGGTCGTCCCGGGTCAGATGAATCTGGTACTCGGACCCCAGCCCCGGGACCTCAGAGAGGATGCGGTCCACACTGGACGGGTAAATGTTCACCGCCCGGAACTTGAACATATCGTCCGTGCGGCCCCGAAGGCGGGAGTGCCGGGGCAGGATACTGCCGCAGGTGCACGCTCCCGGGATGATGCGGGTGATGTCCCGGGTGCGGTAGCGGATTAAGGGCGCGGCCTCCTTGCACAGGGTGGTGACCACCATCTCCCCCCACTCGCCGTCGGGGACCGGAAGTAGAGTCTCCGGGTCCAGGATCTCCAGGATGTAGTAATCGGCCCAGTAGTGGATGCAGTCGTGGTCGGGGCACTCGATCCCGGTGCCGGGTCCGTAAAGCTCGGTCATCCCGGGAATGTCGAAGAGTTCCACGCCCCCGAAAAGTTCGGAAATCTTGCGCCGCATGGACACCGACGAGCGCTCTGAGCCATAGATGATCTTCTTCAGATTGATCTTGTCGGCAATGCCCCGTTTGTTAACCTCTTCGGCCATGAGCAGGCCCATGGACGCGGTGCAGCACAACACCGTACTTTGCAGGTCCACCAGAAACTCGCAGTGCAGGTCCACATTCCCCGGCCCCACGGGCAGGGCCATGGCCCCCAGAGCCTCGCAGCCCGCCTGGAAACCCACCCCCGCGGTCCAGACCCCGTAACCCACCGCGATCTGCACCCGATCCAGAGGGGTGACACCGGTCATCTCATAGGCCCGGGCGAAGAAATGCCGCCAGTCGTCCACGTCCTTTTGGGTATAGCAGAGAATCTTACGTTTGCCGGTGGTGCCGCTACTGGCGTGGATGCGCACGATCTGCTCAAAGGGCACCGACCGGAAGGCAAAGGGGTAACCATCCCTGAGGTCTTCGGCCGTGGTCAGCGGCAGTTTCTGTAAATCGGCCAGGTCGAGGATGTCCCCCGGTGAAATCCCGGCGTCGTCCAGATGAGTCCGGTAAAAGCTGGAGCCCTCGTAAGCGTGTCGCATCGTCCACTTCAGCCCCGCCAACTGGTGGGCCTTGAGTTCGGACTCGGTCTTAAAAGACGGCAAAAAAGTCTGCTGGCTCAAATTCGGCTTCTCCAATCTGATATTGGTCAATCCCGCCGCGCCCAAACGGGACGCGGCCGGGTTGTTGTCGGAACCCGCCCCCAGAAAGGCCCGGCGCAACTCCGGGTCCACCAGGAGTTTGTCGCTTAAGCCCTGGCCCACCAGGTGGCCGTTGGCCAGGAGGTAAGCCGACTTAGAGGCGGTGAGAGCCCGGGCCGCGTTTTGCTCCACCAAAAGTATAGTCACCCCGGCCCGGGTCAACTGTTTAATGATGTCGAAAATTTCATCCGTTATGAGCGGCGCCAGCCCCAAAGACGGCTCGTCCAAAAGCAACAACCGCGGCTGGGCCATCAGGGCCCGGCCCATGGCCACCATCTGCTGCTCTCCGCCGGAGAGCGTGTTGGTGCGCTGGCCAACCCGTTCTTTAAGGCGCGGGAACCGCGCATAGACTCCATCAAGGCGCCGGGCCATCTCAGAGGCGCCGATGCGTAAGGCCAGAGCCCCCAATTCCAGGTTTTCCTTGACCGTCAGGTCCCCGAACATCTCCCGGCCCTCGGGGCACAGGGCCACGCCACGGGCTGCCATGGCCGCCGCGGATGAACCGGTGACGTCAACACCATTAAGGATGATACGCCCGCCCGACGGCGGCGCCAGTCCCATGATGGCCTTGAGCAGGCTGGTCTTGCCCGCGCCGTTGGCCCCCACCAGGGCCACGGTTTCGCCCTGCCCCACGGCCAGATCGATGCCGAACAAAGCCTGAGCCGCGCCGTAGTGCACCGTCAGGTTTTCGATGCGAAGCAGGGTTTCCGTGCGCTCAACCTGGGACATGCGTTTCCTTTCCCTTAATAATTAATGCTAAAATGGCCAATTGGTCAACCGTTTTAGTTCCTTGAAGGTTTGGTCCCAGGTTACTTTTGCTCGGTCAGCCTTCGGTGTATTCTGCATTCCATATTTATAGTGCTTGCCAAAAGAGCCTCTTGCAAAAGTCTCTTTACGGTCGAAACCGTATATATGACATAAGCACAGGCTGGAAAGCCTGTGCTACCGGCGAATTTCTCAAAACAAGGCTAAAGCTTGCGACCACATAATGTCCGGTAATTTTGCAAGAAACTCTTTTGGCAATCACTATAAGAGCCTGCGCTTCGTTCATGATAACAGAGAAAAACGGTTTAAAAATGGCTTTTAGTCCCTCAAAACTACCCCAAAAATCGTTGAAAATGGCCGGGCGCAGGCCGATTGGAAGGGCAAATCCGGCACATGTGCCGGGACATTGCCGAGGCGCCCTCGCCATATACCCGGTCTAAACCCGCGTGCAAGCGCGTTCCGGTCGAGGCGGTGCCAGGGTTGTCACGCCCTGTCCCGCGCTGGTCCCGGGCTAAATATTCGGCTTTCGCAAAACTTAGCCAGTATTATCAAGGGATTAATGGGGCGCCGGCATCCTTGTGCCGGGACACGGCACGGGTG